>JBGPMJ010000047.1:0-10974 GCA_041486935.1 Candidatus Limnocylindria bacterium
CGGCCCGGTCGCGGTGATCGACTTCGACTCCCACACCGACGCCTGGGACAGCTACTTCGGCGAGAGGTACAACCACGGCACGTGGATGCGCCGCGCCATCGAGGAGGGCCTCGTGGATGTGGCCCACTCGATCGAGGTCGGCCTGCGCGGCTCGATCTACGGCGCCGAGGACTGGACGGGCCTGCGTTCGGAGCTGGGGCTCGAGTACCTGACCACGGAAGACGTGCTGCGCAGCGGGCCGGAGGCCACGGCGGCCGTGATCCGCGCCCGGGTGGGCGATCGGCCGGCCTTCATCAGCTTCGACATCGACGTGGTCGACCCGGCCTTCGCGCCGGGCACCGGCACGCCCGAGCCAGGGGGCCTCTCAGCCCATGAGGCGCTGGCCATCGTGCGTGCGCTGCGGGGCATCGACTTCGTGGGCTTCGACGTGGTCGAGGTCATCCCCGCCTACGACCCCTCCGACCTGACCTCGTTCCTGGCCGCGAACCTGGCCTACGAGATGCTCTCACTGGTCGCGCTGCGACGACTGGGCCGATGAGCGAGCCCTGGCGCTCGATCCTGCCGCCCGGCTTCCGCTGGCCCGACGGGGTCCGGGCGGCTGCCTGTTTCACGTTCGACGTCGATGCCGAGAGCCCGATCCTGTGGGACCACCCCGAGGCGTCGATGCACCTCGACGTCATGAGCCACCAGGCCTACGGGCCGCGCACGGGCGTGCCGCGCCTGCTGCGCCGCCTGGATCGCACCGGCATCCGGGCCACCTTCTTCGTGCCCGGCTACACCGCGGAGCGCTGGCCGGATGCCGTGCGCGCCATCCGCGACGCCGGCCACGAGATCGCCCATCACGGCTACATGCACGAGGGATCACGTGGTGCCGACGTGGGCGAGGAGGAGGCTCGACTGTTACGGGGGCTGGAGGCCCTTGATGCGGTGGCGGGCGTGCGGCCGATCGGCTACCGGGCACCGAACTGGGAGCTGTCATACGCGCTGCCGGCGCTGCTGGCGAAGCACGGCTTCCGCTACGACTCGGGGCTGATGGACGCGGATCACCCGTATCGGCTGGCGGTGGGCCCGGCGCCCGGCGCGCCCTCGATCGTCGAGCTGCCGGCCCATTGGGGCCTCGACGACTGGGAGCCGTACAACTACCTGCCCGGCATCACGGGCTCGGGGCTCATCGCCAGCCCGGCCGACGTGGTCGGGCGCTGGATGCTGGAGCTCGAGGCGCTCGTCGACGAAGGCGGCCTCTTCATGCTGACGAACCATCCGTTCGTGAGCGGCAGGGCCTCGCGCGTGGCGGCCCTGGAGCAGCTCATGGAGTGCGCGAAGGCGATCGACGGACTCTGGATCGCCACCTGCGCCGAGGTCGTGGCGTGGGTCGAGACGCTGGACCTCGTTCCCGTGGTGCACTCGCCGCCCGTGCTGCCCGCGGGCTGACCCGGGCCGCGGGCATGGTTCCTCGGTCCGGAGCCGGGCTTTTCACGTCACGTGAACAGGATCGGCCTGTCACCGGTCCTCGGGGTGTCCCGCGGCGAGTCCAGGCCCGACCACGGCGTCGGACATCGACGTGCGCCACGCTCGCGAGGACCCGTCGGCGTCCGGGACGGGCGGCATGAGGACCTGGTAAGCGTCCGTGAAGGGGCTCCCCGTTCACTTTCAAGCGGAATGTCGCCAAGCCCTCACCGCTCACCTCCGTCTCCGGCCTCCGTCCAGGCGCTCGCGCGCGTCAGCGTCGCCGCCGGAGACCTGGTCCGGGGGGAGCGGCAGCGACGCAGCCTGACGATGCGCGAGCTCGCGCAGCACGCGGGAGTCTCGGCGGCCGTGATCGCTCACATCGAGACGGGGCATCCGGCGAGCCTGGAGACGTACGCGCGCCTCTCCACGGCCCTCGGGCTCCGACTCGAGCTTGCGCTCGTCGACCCGCGGCGGCGGACCCGCCCGTCACGCGAGGCAGATCTGGTGCACGCCGCGATGGGCGAGGCCGAGGCGCGGCAGCTTCGAGCGCACGGCTTCGAGGTGGGGCTCGACGTGCCCTACCAGCACTACCAGTTCGCGGGGCGTGCCGACCTGCTGGCCTGGGATCTCGAGCGCCGCGCCCTGCTGCACATCGAGAATCGCACGCGCTTCCCGAACCTCCAGGAGACGTTCGGCAGCTACAACGCCAAGCGCGCGTACCTCGCCGCAGATGTCGCCGAACGCATCGGCCTGGGCGGCGGATGGCGGAGCGAGACGCACGTCATCGTCGCGCTCTGGTCAGCCGAGGTGCTGCATTCGCTGCGGCTCCGCACAGCGAGCTTCGAGGCGGTCTGCCCGGACCCGCTGGACGCCTTCGCGGCCTGGTGGTCGGGCGAGCCACCGGCCAGCGGCGACGCCAGCACCTTCGTCGTCTTCGACCCCGATCCCGGCCCCCCGAGTGCGCGACGGCGGCGCTTCACTGGCCTGGCCCAGGCGCTGCGCGCCGAGCCAAGGTACCGGGACTACGCAGAGGCGGCCCAGGCGCTCCGCTGAACAGCATGGAACGGCCCCGGTGGTCACCCACCGGGGCCGTCGTGATGACGCGATGCGAGCGGCCCGGGGTCAGCTGGCCTTGACCGCCGAGCGTGCTCCGTACCAGTAGATGAGGAAGGCCACGCCTCCGCCCACGTAGTAGGCGAGGTCGGCGCCGTGGAGGAAGTTGGCCGTGACGTAGTTGAACGGCCCGCCCCAGGAGTAGCCAAGTGACGAGTTCTGGAACGGGATCCCGACCGCGAACCCGATGACGAGAGCGGCCAGAGCAAGAGAACCGGAGGGCAGTCGCGCGAAGTCGACGATCGAGCTGGCATCGGCCTTCCGGCCACGGAGCCACCAGTCGGCCAGGACGACGCCCACGAACGGCGAGATCCAGTAGCTGATGAAGAGCAGGAAGTTCGTGAAGTTCGTGGCGAAGTCGCCCGTGTTGAGCACGAGCGTGAAGCCGAAACCGAGGACCGCCACGATGGCCGCCGAGTAGATCCGCTTGACGCGGAAGCCGGCCGCCTGGAGCGAGAGCGAGCCGGTGTAGTCGTTAATGGCGTTGACGGCCACGGTCCCGATCGCGATGGCGACCATCGCCAGGCCCGCGATGGTGATCGCGCCGCCACCGCCCAACACGTCGTAGATCGTCTGGCTCGACTCCCCGCCGGTCGCCTTCGTGGCGACCAGCAGGCCGAGGATCTCGAGCCATGCCGAGGCGATCGCCATGCCCAGGAGCGTGTACCAGAAGATCTTGGACGGCGATGTGCCGACCGCGAGGTAGCGCGAGTAGTCCGAGGCGTAAAGCGACCAGGCGAGGACGAAGCCGGCGACGATCGCGACCATCGCCACGAAGGCGCCGATCTGGTCCAGCCCGCTGAAGCCGTCGGTCAGGGTGGTGTCCGCCTGGCCGATGATCGAGATCGTGAGGACGACGAACATCGCGCCGAGCACGATCGCGCCCCACTTCTCGAACTGGTGGATGGCCTCGTAGCCGAAGATGCCCAGGGCCGCCTGGCACAGCACGATCACCAGGAGGCCGACGACGAACGGCAGCCCCGGGATCAGGATGGTCAGGGCGTAGGCGCCGAACAGGCTGTTGATACCGTCCCAGCCGATCGTGCTGAACCAGTTCAAGAGACCTGGGAGAACGATCGACTTGCCGAACGGAAGCCGGGCCGCGGGCAACTGGGCCAGCCCGAGTTTCGGACCCATGGTCGCCAGAAGCCCGACGAAGAACGACCCGACGACGTTGCCGACGACGATCGCCAGGATCGACGTCACGAAGCCGAGCTGGAGGAATTCCAGCGTCACGAGCGTGCCGATGAAGAACGCCGCGGGCACGAGGTTCGGCGTGAACCAGACGGTGAAGACCCGGTTGACCGAGCCATAGCGAGCCGTCTCCGGGATCGGCTCCATGCCGTGACCTTCGATGGTCAGGTCGCCCTCCCGGGTGGGCATCCTGTCGCCTGTCAGTGCCTCGATGGCCATGGGTTCCCTTCCTCTCCTCAGTCCTTGGTGAACGTCACGGGCACGGCGGACCCGTCCCCGCGGTGGACGACGCTGTGGGCCGGTTCCGTCTCGGCCACGACCCTACCGTTGCGCAGGACCCAGCGGGCGGCCGGTCGCAGCCGGATCGCCTCCGCCTCGTCCTCGCAATCGAACACCACCAGGTTCGCCGGCAGTCCCTCCTTCACCCCCCAGGGCACCTCGGCCGCGCGGGCCGGGTTCGTGGTCACCATCTCGTAGGCTCGGAAGAGCTCCTCCCGCCCCGACATCTGGGCGACGTGGACGAGCATGGAGAGGGCATCGAGCATCGAGCCCCGCCCCAGCGGATACCAGGGGTCCATGATCGAGTCGTGGCCGCAGGCGACGTTCACGCCCGCCGCGTCAAGCTCCTTGACGCGGGTCATGCCGCGCCGCTTGGGGTAGGTGTCGAAGCGGCCCTGGAGGACGATGTTGTCGAGCGGGTTGGCCACGATCGTCACCCCCGCCCGCTTGAGGATCTGGAGCAGCTTGAAGGCGTAGGCGTCGTTGTAGGAGCCCATCGCGGTGGTGTGGCCGGCCACGACCCGGCCCTGCATCCCGTCGCGCATGGTGCGTGCGGCGACCACCTCCAGGAAGCGGGAGTGCTCGTCGTCGGTCTCGTCGCAGTGCAGGTCGATGGGCTTGCCGGTCTCGCGCGCGAGGTCGAAGATGAAGTGGACCTCCTCGACGCCGTCTTCGCGGGTCCACTCGTAGTGCGGTATGCCGCCGATGACGTCGCAGCCGAGGCGCATCGCCTCGCGCATCAGCTCCTTCCCGTTCGGGAAGCTCAGGATGCCGTCCTGTGGGAAGGCGATCAGTCGCAGGTCGACCACGTCGCGCATCTCGTCGCGCAGCTCGAGCAGCGCCCGCAGCGCGACGAGCTTGGGGTCGCAGACGTCCACGTGGGAGCGGATGAGGCCGGTGCCCTGCGCGACCTCCCACAGGATCGCCTGGCGGGCGCGGGACTTCACGTCCTCATGGGTGAGGAAGGGCTTGCGCTCCGCCCAGGTGAGGATCCCCTCGATGAGCGTGCCCGACTCGTTGTAGCGCGGCTCTCCCACGGTCAGCACGGCGTCCATGTGCACGTGGGGGTCCACGAGGGGCGGGGAGCAGAGGCGCCCCTCCGCGTCGAGGATCGTGTCGCCGGGGCCGGCCGCGATCTCGCCGCGAGGGCGGATGGCGGCGATCATGCCGTCGCGCACGTGGACGTCGACCGGCTCGGGGCGCATGCCGCCGGTCGGGTGTACGCGGGCCGCTCGGACGATCAACCCCATCGGGGTCCCACCGGTACCTCGCTTGGGCGTGCGAAGGTGGACGGATCTCGCCTGCGTCGTGGGGTATCCCGGCCCCGCGTCGTCGCCGCGAGTGTGCGGCTGCAGGCGCGGCGGCGTCAAGCCGACCGGCCGGGACCTGCCACGGCGTTGCTCCCCGGCCGTGCGTCCTCCGCCTGATGTCAGCTTCGGGACGTTTGTCGCTATCGTGAGCGCGTGCGGCGAGCGACGATCGGAACGTTCGTGATGCAGGAGGTGCCCGATGGACACGGTCGTCAGGACGGAACGCCTGACCAAATCCTACGGCCGCCAGCGCGGGGTCGTGGAGCTCGACCTGGAGGTCGAGCAGGGCGAGATCTTCGGCTACCTGGGCCCCAATGGCGCCGGCAAGACGACGACGATCCGGGTGCTGCTCGACCTGATCCGGCCGACCAGCGGCCGGGCGTTCGTGTTCGGCATCGAGACGACGGCCGACCCAGTCGCGATCCACCGGCGGACCGGCTACCTGCCCGGCGAGTTCAGCCTCTACGACCGGCTGACCGGCGGCGAGACGATCGAGTACTTCGCGAACCTCAGGGGCGGCGTCGATGCCGCCTACCAGCGCTCGCTCATCGAACGGCTGGACCTGGACCCGTCGCGTCGCTACCGCGAGTACTCCAAGGGCAATAAGCAGAAAGTCGCCCTGGTCATCGCCTTCCAGCACCGACCGGACCTGCTCGTGCTCGATGAGCCGACTGCCGGGCTCGACCCGCTCGTCCAGCTCGAGTTCTTCACCTGGATGGCGGACGCGAGGCGGGACGGCCGGACGATCTTCCTGTCGAGCCACCTGATCGGCGAGGTCGAGAAGAGCTGCAACCGGGTGGCCATCATCCGCGACGGTCGCCTGGTCCAGGTCGACCGGGTCGAGGCGCTCCACGACCTCTCGGTCCACCAGGTCGAGCTTCGCTTCAGCGGACCGGTGCCGGCCGCGACGTTCGCGGCGATCCCGGGAGTCAGCCACCTGGTGTCCGAGGATCACATCCTGCGGATGCACGTCCAGGGCCCCATCGCCCCGGTCGTGAAGGCCGCCGCCGCGTTCGACCTGGTCGACTTCGTCAGCCGCGAGCCGACCCTCGAAGAGGTCTTCCTCGCCCAGTACGGCAAGGGGACCATCGATGTCCAGTAGGCTCCTGCCGCAGCCGCGTCGCGCGGCCCACCGGCAGACGGCGCGGCCGCTGCGTGGCCCCCGGAGCATCTTCGCCAAGGGCCTGCGCGAAAGCCGGCGGTCGATCCTCATCGCCGGCCTCGGGATGGGCCTCCTGACCCTGCTCCTCGGGATGATCCTGTCCCGCCAGTTCCCGGCCGCCGCAGACCGTCAGCAGATCGTGGCCGAGATGCGGCTGCTTCCGGCGGCGATCATGGGGCTGCTCGGGGAGCCCATCAACATCGATCGCCTGGGCGGCTTCATGAGCTGGCGCTACGGCAACTTCATGCCGATCCCGTTCGGGATCTGGTCCGTCCTGGCCCTGTCGGGCACGCTCGCGGGTGAGGCCCGCGCCGGCAGCCTCGAGGTGCTCGCCGGAGCGCCGGTCTCGCGGCGGCGGATCGCGCTCGAGAAGATCGCAGTCCACCTCGTGGGCCTCGCGGGCGCAGTCACCGTCATCGCGCTCGGCGCATGGCTATCCGGCCAGGCCTTCGCGACCATCCCCGCCGATGCGATCGCCATCGGCGACGCCCTCGCGCATTTCGCGGGCGTCGCGCTGTTCGGCCTCGTGGGCGGCGCGCTTGCGTTCGGACTCGGGCCGATCCTCGGCCGGGCGGCCGCCGGGGGGATCGCCCTGGGGACGCTGATCGCGGCCTACCTCGTCAACGCCTACGCTGGGGTCATCCCGGCATTCGACCAGGTCGATGGACTCTCATGGTTCGCCTGGTCCGCTAACCAGCGACCCCTCGCCGGACGGTGGGACGCCGTCTCGCTCATCCCGATCGGCGTCCTGGTGGTCGCGTTGTTCGCCGTCGGGATCGTCGCCTTCGAGCGGCGCGACCTCGGGGCAACGGTCCGGCTGCCCAGGCTCGGCCTGCCCGGCGGTGGGTTCGGGCTTCGCGGCCCCGCCCGTCAAGCCTTCGTGAGCCGGATCCCGGCCAGCGTAGCGTGGGGGATCTTCATCGGGTTCTGGGCGTTCCTGGTGGCGATGGCGAGCCGCCAGATCGGCGAGCTCTTCCGCTCGGATCCGGCCGCCGCCGGGCTGCTCGACATGCTCTTCCGAGGCATCCCCTGGCAGAGCGCCGGCGGGTTCCTCCAGCTCTTCTTCTTCAGCTTCGCGATCCTCATCATCGGCCTCGCGGCGGCCGTGCTCGTGGGCGGGGTCGCCGCCGAGGAGCGGGAGCGTCGCCTGGAGCTGCTCCTTTCGACGCCGGTTTCGCGCGCCCGCCTGACGATCGCCAACGGCATCGGCCTGTTCGGCGCCATCGCGGTCGTGACCCTGGTCATCGCCGCGTTCGTGGCCGTCGGGGCGGCCGCCTCCGGCGAGGATCCCGTCCAACCGTTCCTGGGCGCCTGGGTCAGCGGCCTCTACGCCGCCGGGCTGGCGGGCGTTGGCCTGGCCGTCATCGGTCTGGGCGCGATCGACCTCGGGGCTCCGGCGACCGCCGCCCTCGCGCTCGGCTTCTTCCTGTGGGACTTCATCGGGAGCGCCGTGCGGCTGCCGCCGGAGTGGCTCGACCTCACCCTGACCCGCCACCTCGGCCAGCCCATGGTCGGCACGTACGACTGGCCGGGCATGCTGCTGCTGGCGGTCCTGGCCGTGGGTGGGTTGTTGGTGGCGGCCTGGGGGATGCGCCGGAGGGACGTATCGGCGTAGGGGACGCCGCGGTGGCCGCGCCTCGCCGGCCGGCTCCGGGTCGGTGTGTCCCCGCCCCGCGTCGGTGCGTCTCCGCCCCGCGTCGGTGCGTCCCCGCCCCGGGAGTTTTCACTTCACGTGAACAGGATGGGCGGCATCGGCCGACTGCCGCCGGTTGGGACCCGCCGGATCGACCAGCCCGCCGCGAGAATCACGCCCGGCCACGCTCGGACGGCCCCCCTGGCCGACCCTCACCCGATCCGCATCACCGGCCGAGCGGTATGGACGGGCTGACCTGTTCACGTCACGTGAAAAGGCCGCCCCGCGGACTCCACCGACGCTGCCGGAAGCGCGGAGGTGACCGCGATCCCGCCGGCCCCGCCGACGCTGCCGTGGCACCATGGCTCCGATGAGCGACGCCCCGACCGACCTGGCGCCCCGCCCGATCCTCGACGCCGACCGCGCCGCCCGCATCGCCGAGGCCTGCTTCGGCGTCCGCGCCGACGAGGTCGTGGAGCTGCCCAGCGAGCGCGACCGGAACTTCCGGCTGTCGGTGAAGGGTGCGCCGCGCTACGTGCTGAAGGTCGCCGGCCCGGAAGAGAGCCGCAGCCTCCTCGAGGCGCAGGACGCGGCGATGCTCCACCTCGCTCGCCGGCTGGACGACCTTGCCGTTCCCGTGCCGCGGCCGTCCCGCGACGGGGCCCTCATCGCCGAGGCGGAGGACGGCGCCGGGGAGCGGCGGCTCGTGCGGCTCCTCACCTGGCTGCCCGGGACCCCGCTCGCGGCAAGCGGCCACGACCGCGACGATCCCGACCTCGCGCGCTCGCTGGGCGAGGCCGCGGGAAAGGTGTCACGGGCGCTGGCGGACTTCCACCACGCCGCCTTCGCGCGCGACTTCCGCTGGGACGTGGCTGGCGCGCCCGCGGTCGTCGCCGGCTACGGCGACGAGGTGCCGGCGGCCCATCGCCGCGAGTTGCTCGACCGCTGGCTGGGACGCCTTTCGGCCACCTTCGCGATGCTCTCCGCGCTCCCGCGCGGCGTCGTCCACGACGACGCGAACGACCACAACCTCCTCGTGGAGGACGGGCGGATCAGCGGACTCATCGACTTTGGCGACATGGTCGAGACGGTCCGGGTCGCCGAGGCTGCCGTGGCCGTCGCCTATGCGTTGCTCGACACGCGCGATCCGCTCGCGGTCGCGGAGCAGGTCGCCGCGGGGTTCCATGCCCGGCGCCCGCTCTCCGACGCGGAGCTGGCGGCGCTCTTCCCGCTCGCGATGGCCCGGCTCTGCCTGAGCGTGGCGCTCGCCGCGCACCAACGGCGGCTCCACCCTGACAACCCCTACCTCGCGGCCTCCGAGCCCGACGCCTGGGAGGCGCTCGAGCGGCTCGATGCGGTGGACCTTGCGGCCGCCCACCGCCGCCTCGCCGCCGCCTGTGGCATGCCGGCCCCCGGGACTGTCGCCATGACGAGCGCGACGGACGATCTCCTCGCCGCGCGCCGCCGCCTGCTGAGCTCGTCGCTGAGCGTCGCCTACCGCCACCCGCTGAAGATGGTCCTGGGTCGAGGCACGTACCTCTACGACGACGGGGGCCGGCGCTTCCTCGATTGTGTCAACAACGTGGCCCACGTGGGCCACGCGCATCCCCGTGTCGTGGAAGCGGCCGCGACCCAGATGACCCGCCTCAACACGAACACGCGCTACCTCCACGACACCGTCGTCGAGTACGCCGAGCGGCTGACCGCCACCCTCCCGGAGCCGCTCCGCGTCTGCTTCTTCGTCAACTCGGGCAGCGAGGCCAACGAGCTGGCGCTCCGCCTGGCGCGCACGGTGACGGGCCGCCGCGACGTCCTCGTCCTCGACGGGGCCTATCACGGGAACACCGGCTCGCTCGTGGAGATCAGCCCGTACAAGTTCGACGGCCCCGGCGGCGGGGGTAAGCCGGAGCACGTCCACGTGGCCCCGCTGCCCGACACGTTCCGGGGTCCACACCCGCGCGACGGCACCGCTCCCGGCGCCTGGTACGCCGAGCGCCTGCGGGAGACGATCGAGGGGGCCCGCACCTGCGGACGCGAGATCGCCGCCTTCTTCGCCGAGTCGCTGCCCGGTTCGGCCGGGCAGATCCTGCCGCCGCCGGGCTTCCTGCGGGCGGCCTACGCACTCGCCCGGGAGGCCGGGGCGGTCGTCGTGGCCGACGAGGTCCAGGTCGGTTTCGGGCGGGTGGGCAAACGCTTCTGGGGCTTCGAACTCGACGAGGGCGCCGTGCCCGACATCGTGACCATGGGCAAGCCGATCGGCAACGGCCACCCACTCGGCGCGGTGGTCACGACGCGCGAGATCGCCGACGCCTTCGCCAACGGCATGGAGTACTTCAGCACCTTCGGCGGAAACCCGGTCTCGGCGGCCGTGGGGCTGGCGGTCCTCGACGTGATCCGCGACGAGGGGCTGCAGGAGCGGGCGCTGCGGGTGGGGGGCTACCTGGCGGAGCGGCTGCGCGAGCTGGCCGGCACGACCCCGCTCATCGGCGACGTGCGCGGCGCGGGGCTCTTCCTCGGCGTCGAGCTGGTGCGCGGCCGCGACTCACGGGAGCCGGGGACCTCGGAGGCGACGGCCATCGTGGAGGCCGCGAAGGAGCGCGGCGTCCTGTTGAGCACGGACGGACCGCACCACAACGTCCTGAAGATCAAGCCCCCGCTCGTCTTCGGCGAGCGCGAGGCGGACCGGCTCGTCGCCACCCTGGCCGCAGTGGCCCCCCGCCATGGCGACCAGTGGACCGGGCACTTGTGACTTTCGACCTTACCCGACCGAGCCCCCGGGCGCCACAGTGTGGCCCAACGTTCACGGGTCGGTTGCGAGGGCTGATAACCTCGAC
>JBGPMJ010000048.1:0-10930 GCA_041486935.1 Candidatus Limnocylindria bacterium
CACGGGGCTCGACCCCGAGAACGAGAACCAGCGCCAGTTCCACAGCTTCCTGGCGCGCAGCGGCTACAAGGTCGTCAGCAAGGACATCCGCAAGTACGGCGACGGCAAGGTCAAGGCGAACCTCGACATCGAGCTCGTCGTCGACATGATGCGCACCGCGCAGAACCTCGACATCGCGGTCGTCGTCTCCGGCGACGGGGACTTCGCGCCGGCCATCCGGGCCGTGCAGCAGATGGGCGTGCGGGTCGAGGTCGTCAGCTTCCGCGGCAACACCAGCTCCGACCTCATCGACGTCGCGGACACCTTCATCGACATCACCCAGATCGCGAAGGTGGAGAAGGATTCTGCGCGCAGCGGCCGACGCGTGGCCGCCGAGGGCGACCTGTCCATGACCGAGGTGCCCGACAAGGAATCCGAGGGTGCTCCGCGCCGTGGCCGCGGCCGCGGTCGGGGCCGCGCCGCTGAGCGCGAAGAGGCCGTCGAGACCGGCCGTCGCACGGCCACCGGCACCGAGCTGGTCGTGCTGCCCGGGGAGAAGCTCTCCAAGGTGGTCCCGGCCGCCCCGGCTGCCGTCGAGGAGGAGCACGAGGGCGAGCCGGTGGCCCCGGCTGCCGACGGCGGCGAGTTCGAGACCGGCCTGGACGCCGAGGGCCGCCCGCGCCGCCGCCGCCGCCGGGGCGGACGCGGCCGTGGCCGTGGCCGTGGCCCCGAGCGCGAGGCGCTCCCCGCAGGGCCGCCCGCCGAGGAGGAGGAAGAGGCACCCGAGTACGAGGCCCCGCGTGTGCCACAGCACTCCGCCTTCGGGTCCGTGTGGGACAGCCAGCTGGGCGTGGCGCCCGCGCCGGTCGTCGCGACTGGCGCCGTCGCCAGCGGCGGCGCCGCCGAGGAGGAGTACGAGGACGAGCCGGAGATCCCGGAGTACCTGCTCGCGGAGCGACGCCAGCGCGCGGGTCGCCCGGGTGGTGGCGGCCCCGTCCGCGGCGGGATGCGCGGCGGGATGCGCGGCGGCGCCGGCCGTGGTCGGGGTGGCACCTACCAGGCGGCCGTCGACCGCGAGCGCTACGGCCGGGGCAGCAGCAGCAGCGGCGGCGGCGGTGGTGGTGGCGGCGGCGCTTTCACCGGGCCAGCACCGACGCGACAGCCGGCTCCGCCGCGGCGCGAGCGTGGCGGCCGCGCGGACCGCGGTCCTCGCCTCGGTCGGGAGTCGGCCCGCGAGGCGCCCGTCGCCTCCGAGGGCGGCGAGCCGTGGAGCGAGGTCCCGCCGGAGCTCGAGCAGATGCTGCGCGCGGAGCTAGCCCGCAAGGGCTCGCGTCCGGCCGCCGAGGCGACGACCGTTGCCGAAGCGCCCGCGGCGCCGAAGCGACGCGCGACCCGCAAGCCGGCCACGCCGGCAGCCGCCGCCGAGGCCACCCCGGCACCGGCAGTCGATAGTGACGCGGCGCCGAAGCGACGCGCGACCCGCAAGCCGGCCACGACCGCCGCGGCCGTGACCGCGGCCACCCCGGCCCCGGCAGCCGCCGAGGCGCCCGCGGTGCCGAAGCGACGCGCGACCCGCAAGCCGGCCACGCCGGCAGCGGCCGCCCAGGCCACACCGGCGCTGGCCGTGGAAGGTGACGCGAAACCGAAGCGGCGGACCACCCGGAAGACGACCGCCACCGAGGCCTGAGTCGATGGCGGCCGGCTTCCGTACCCGCGGGCAGCCGGCCGCGCTCGCCGCGGTCACCCGGGCCGTCGTGTCCGAGCGGCCGCCGCAGGCACTCCTTCTGGCCGGTCCGGCGCGCGTCGGCAAGACGGCGCTGGCCCTTGACCTCTGCGCGGGACTCCTCTGCCTCGCCGACGACCCCGCTCGGCGGCCCTGCCGGGCCTGTGCGGCCTGCCGCAAGGTCGACCACGACAATCACCCCGACCTGCACCGCCTTGCCCCCTCCGGCGCGGGTCTCCAGGTCAGCATCGGACAGGTGCGAGCGCTCATCGGCGAGCTGGCCCTGTTGCCCATGGAGGGTCGCTTCCGGATCGCCGTCGTCGAAGCCGCCCACCGGCTCAACCCAGACGCCCAGAACGCGCTGCTCAAGACGCTCGAGGAACCGCCCGCCGGCGCGATCATCGTGCTCTGCGTGGACGATGAGGCGGCCCTGCTCGATACGGTCCGCAGCCGCTGCACGCGCGTGCGCCTGGGTCCCGTGGACCCTCGCGTGATCGCCGACCTGCTGGTGGAGCGGGGCCTGGCCGACGCGCCCCGGGCGGCGCGACTGGCCAGGGCGGCCGGCGGGCGGCCGGGCGTGGCACTCGCGCTGGCGGCCGCGCCGGAGGCGCTCGTCGTCCGCGGTCGCCTGACGCGGACCCTCCTCGACCTCACGGCGGCCGATCGCCGCGAGCGGCTCGCAGCCGCCCCGGCCCTGCTCGCCGACGCGCTCGTCCTCACCGATGCGGCCCGTGAAGCACCCGAGGTGGGCCCGCCGGACGCCGGTGAGCCCGCGCCCAGCTCGGACGATGCGCCGCGCAGCGCCAGTCCGTCCGAGAGGCGCCGCGCGGCCCTCGCCCTCGTCGCCGCCTGGCGCGACGTGAGCCGCGACCTGGCGGTCGCGGCTGCCGGCGGCCGAGGCGAAGTGCGCGACCTCGAGCTGCTCGAGGAGTACGAGCGGGCCGCGGCCGGGATCGACAGCGCGGCAGCGGCGGCCTTCCTGTCGCGGCTGGATGGCCTGTCGGCGGCCATCGAGGCCTACGCCAACCCGGACCTGGCCGTGGACGTCCTGCTCCTGGCCTGGCCGCGAACGCCGCGGGGGGTCTGAGCATGGCCGGATCCCTCCGGGTGCCGGAGCGCCTCGAGGCCCGCGTTCGGGGACTCGTGCAGGGCGTTGGCTTCCGCTGGTTCGTCGTCCACGAGGCGGCCCTCTTGGGGCTGGTGGGCTGGGTGGCCAACGGACCCGACGGCGCCGTCTCGGTCGTCGCCGAGGGACCTCCCGAGGCCCTGGATGCCTTCGCGGCCGCCCTCGCCGAGGGCCCGTCGGGCGCCCACGTGCGCGGCGTCGACCTGCGCCGCGGCGCCGCCAGCGGCCGCTTCTCTCGCTTCGAGGTGCGGGCCGGCGATCATGACGGCGACTGAACGGTATTCCGCCGGCGGTCCCGGCTTGCTATGGTGGGCGGCATGACGATGACCGTGGCGGAGAGGGCGGCGCTGCTCTCCCACGTGACCCTCTTCGCGGGTCTCCCCGAGGCCTCCCTGCAGGCGCTGGCCGAGCTGGCCGGCGAGGCCGAGTTCGGTGACGGCGACGCCATCGTGCTGCAGGGTCAGGTGGGCACGGGGCTATTCGTCATCGTCGCCGGCGCGGCGCGCGTCGTGCGCGGCGGGGAGGAGCTGGACCGTCTCGGTCCCGGCGACTACCTCGGCGAGCTGGCCGTCATCGACCGCATGCCGCGCATGGCCAGCGTTTTCTCTGTGGGGCCCACGACGTGCCTGGCGCTGGCATCATGGGATCTCTTCCGCCGCGTGGACGGCGACCCGGAACTCGTCCACAGCCTGTTGCGCGGCCTGGCCATGCGGGTCCGCCACCTCAGCGAACATCACAGCCACTAGGAGGACCGGATGGCCGGTACGGAAGAGCTCATCGACGAGCTGTCGGACCTGGCGCTCTTCGCCGATCTCGCCCGGCCGGAACTGGCCGGTGTCGCTCACACGCTCGAGGAGGAGTGGTACGCGGACGGCCAGCGCGTCCTCCGCGAGGGCTTCAGCGGTACCGGCTTCTACATCCTCCTCGAGGGCGAGGTGGCCGTGCGTATCGAGGGCCAGGAGCGTGCGCGACTGCGCCGGGGCGCGTTCTTCGGCGAGGCGGCCATCCTGCTCGGTGAGCCGCCCGGAGCCGACGTCGTGGCCGCCGGGCGCGTGCGCGTCGTCCACGTGGCCGGACCGGCCTTGCACGAGTTCCTCATGCGCCACCCGAACGTCATGTTCCGCATGCTCCAGGAGCAAACGCGACGGCTGCGGAGCGCGAACCGATGGGCGAGGTAGACGTTCGGCCGTTCCCGCCCGGCGACTACCCGCTGGTCGTCGTGGGCAGCGGGCCGGGCGGCATCCAGGTCAGCTACTCGCTGCGTCGCCTCGGCGTCGAGCACGCGTTCATCTCCGCGGACGAGGCGCCGGGCGGCATGTTCCGCCGCTTTCCGTTCTTCCAGCGCCTGCTTTCGTGGACCAAGCCCTATGCCCCGGTCCCGCGCGGCAGCCGCGCCTACGAGCGCTACGACTGGAACAGCCTCATCGGCGAGGAGCCGTCGCTCCGGGCGATCCAGCCCGAGTTCATGGACGGCACCTCGGAGTTCCCGTCGCGGCCGGAGATGGAGGCCCAGCTCGCCGCGTTCGTTCGGCGGGCCGCCCTGCCCATCCGCTACGGCTGCCGCTGGGAGGCGACCCGTCGGGATGGTGAGCGCTTCGTGCTCGAGACGAGCGACGGCGAGTACCGCTGCGGCCTCGTCGTCTTCGCCGTGGGCGTGGCGGAGCCGTTCACGCCCGAGATGCCCGGACGCGAGCACGTGGCCCACTACGTCGACACCCGCGACGCCGCGACCTACGCCGGCAAGCGCCTCTTCATCATCGGCAAGCAGAACTCGGGTTTCGAGCTGGCCAGCGGGCTCCTGCACTGGGCGAGTCGCATCGTGCTCGCCTCGCCGCGCCCGGCGAAGCTCTCGGTGGAGACGAACTCGCTGGTGGGCATCCGGGCCCGCTACGTGCAGCCGATCGAGGACCGCTTCATGGGCGGCGGCGTCTACATCCTCAACGCCTCGATCGAGGGCGTCGAGCGCGCCGGGGACGCGTTGCGCGTCAAGACGCGGGCAACCGACGGCGGGGTGGACCTGGCCGTCGAGGCGGACGAGGTCATCGCGGCGACCGGTTTCGTGGCGCCGCTGCGTGATCTGCCGGCGCTGGGGGTGGCTACCTTCGGGCAGAGCCGCCTGCCAGCCCAGACGGCCTACTGGGAGAGCGCCTCGCTGCCCGGCGTCTACTTCGCCGGCACGATCAACATGGGCTCGCCCGGGCTCAAGAAGAACGGAATGGGGGGCACCGGCGCGGTCCACGGGACCCGGTTCAACGCCCGCATCCTGGCCCGCGAGATCGCCGAGCGTCACTTCGGCGTCGTCGCCTCGCGACCGGCGCTTGCGCCGCGCGACGTGGTGGGCTACCTGCTCGAGGAGGCCACCGACGCGCCCGAGCTGTGGAACCAGAAGGGCTACCTGGCGCGGGCCGTCCTCTTCGGCGCCGACGGCCCGTACGACGAGGGCATCGTGCCGCTGCAGGCCTTCGTGGACGGTTCGGGCCCGGACGGCGTGGCCATCGGCCTCGAGGGCGACCCCGAGGGCGTCATCCGCCCCGCCGCCTACGTGCGCCGCAAGGGCGCCGTGAGCGAGGTGATGCTCGACCCCGACCCGCTCAACGAGTTCCGGGGCTCGTCGGACGGACGGGCCCGCCTCACGGCCGCCCTCGAGGGGCTGCTGCGCTGACGCTCGCGGAGCTGAACCGGGAACTCGTCGCCTGCCGGCGCTGCCCGCGCCTGGTGGAGTGGCGCGAGCGGGTGGGGCAGGAGAAGGTCGCGCGCTTCCGCGACCGCGACTACTGGGCGCGCCCGGTCCCCGGCTTCGGTGATCCCGAGGCGCGCATCCTGCTGCTGGGGCTCGCGCCCGGGGCACACGGCAGCAACCGTACCGGGCGCATGTTCACCGGCGACGGCTCGGGCGACTTCCTGTACGCGGCGCTGCACGCCGTCGGGCTCGCCAGCCGGCCGACGTCGCGCGATCGCGACGACGGCATGCGGCTGACCGATGCGTACATCTCCGCCGTGGTGCGCTGCGCCCCGCCCGCGAACAAGCCGACGACCGCCGAGCGCGACCGTTGCCTGCCCTACCTGGAGCGCGAGCTGGCGCTTCTCGACGGCGTGCGCGTGATCGTCGGGCTCGGCGCCTTCGGCTGGGACGGGGCGCTGCGGACGCTGTCCACGAACTCGTTCGCCGCCCCGCGACCGCGGCCGCGCTTCGGGCATGGCGCGGAGGTGCGCGTCGGGCCGTACATGCTCCTGGGCGCCTTCCACCCCAGCCAGCAGAACACCTTCACCGGACGGCTGACCGCACCGATGTTCGAGGCCGTGCTGCGCCGAGCGATCGAGCTCGCCACCGGCTGACGGCGCTCTGTTCAGGGGTCCAGACGGCGTACGACGCCCAGCCGGGTCTCGATCGCCGCCGCCTCATCGAGCTCGCCAGCTGTCGCGGCGCTCGCCGCCTCGAGCAGTCGGATCGCCTTGGCCGTCCACGGGGGCATGGGCCGGGTCCGAAAGAGCGGCAGCGCCGTCCTCGCGAGGGCGATCGCGCCCAAGGCGTCGCCCTCGGCCAGGCGGAGGCGGGCGGTCATCAGCTCCCTCGCCGGCGGGACGTCCGGGAAGACCGTCTCGCGAGTGCGGGGCTCCATGCGTCCCAACGCCTGCCGGGCGGCCTCGAGGTGGCCGTCGCGCAGCCAGCCCGAAACGAGCGCGTCGGCCGCCTCCAGGGTGGTGCCGCCGCTCAAGTCACCCTCGAATGAGGCCAGCAGTGGCTCGACGTCGTGAGCGATCGGCGGGATGAGCCCAGCGGCCGCGAAACGCAGGTTCACGAACCGGCGCATCAGTCGGGCGTAGGCCGAGTCGGGGAAGATCGCGTCATGGTCGGCGTACCAGCGGGCGGCACGTTCCAGGACGTCCCGGCGGCCACGGGCGGCGGCCATGGGCACGAGCGCATGCCAGGTCCTGACCGCGACCCGGTGATAGGCGCCCCGTTCGGCCAGCTCCAGCGCGCGCGCGCCCGCTTCTGACGCCAGGTCCCACTCGCCCAGGGCGAAGCCGAACTCCGCACGGGCGTACTCGCTCCATGCCAGAGCCTCGGTCAGGCCATGGGCGACGGCCAGCTCGGCCGCCTCGCCGAGCGTCGCCCATGGATCAAGCGACAGGTCGAGCCGGGCGAAGGCCTCCATGCGCAGCGCCCGAGAGGCCAGCTCCCAGCGACCCTGCGACCGGGCCAGCGCGCCCAGCTCCCGCCACGCCTCGATGAACGTTTCCACGGGCGAGTGGTCGACGCTCAGCAGCAGGTCGAGGGCTTGGAGTTCGAGGGCCGCGTCGCCCTCGCGGCGTGCCACCGCGAGCGCCTGCTCCGCCGCAGGGCGCAGGTCCTCGGCGCGATCCGTCACGTAGTTGCGGGCCGTCGCCGCCGCGAGCACGAGGCGTACTCCCGCCAGATCGTCACGCCGACCGACGTCCGCGAGCGCGGCCTCGGCCAGCTCGCGCGCCTCGTCGAAGCGAAGCTGCTCACGGACGAGCCGCGACACCGCCACGGCCGCCCGGGAGAAGCCGTCTCGCGCGGCGGCCCACTCCTCCGACGAGGGTTCGGCGGCCATGAGCCGCGCGCGGTAGTCGTCTCTGGCGAGCGCGACGTGGCGCAGGCCGTCGTCCATGTCGCCCGAGGTGGCGATCGTTTCGCCCAGCAGCAGTTCGCGTCGGGAAGCATCGAGGCCGCCGGGCGGGTCGGTGAGGGCAAGGGCGCGGCGGAGCAGGTCGATCGTGGCATCGCTCGCCGACATGCGGAGTGCAGCCTCGGCGGCACGCTCCAGCCAGGCGGCCCCCAGCCGGGCGACGGCGGGGCGTTCGATGCCCTCGTCGACCTCGTGCGCGAGCGCCGGCGCCGCTGTGAGGGCGGCCTCGTAATGCGAGCCGATCACGTCGGCGACGGCGTCTGCGCGGTCGCCGGCGACCCCCTCGAGCCACCGCGCCAGCCGGACGTGGAGGCGGGCCCTCTCGGCCCGGGCGAGGCTCGCGTAGCCCACGTCGCGCAGCAGCGCATGGCGATAACTCCAGCTCTCTCCGGCCGTCGCGTCGGACAGCGGGCCGTTGAGGAGGGCGCGGTCGCGGAGGCCGGCGATGGACCGCTCCGCGTCATGCACCTCGAGGGACTCGAGGGCGGCGGTCGGGAAGCGCCGGCCGGCGACCGAAGCGCGGCGGGCCAGGCGCCGCTCGGGCACCGGGAGGTCGTCGAGCTGGGCGGCATAGATGGCCTGCACCGTGGTGGGCAGGCGGATCGCCTCGGGCGCGTCCACCAGTCGCCAGCCCGTGCCATCGCGGGCGAGTGTGCCGACGCTGACCCATGTGCGCAGGAGCTCCTCGATGAAGAGCGGGTTGCCGTCGGATCGTTCGCCGATGGCCGCCACGAGGTCCGCGGGCAGGATCTCGCCCACCAGTCGGGCGACCAGCTCGGCAGCCTTGGCCGGGGCCAGCGCCGGCAGATCGATGACCTCGCGCCACGCCCCAGACTCGTCGAGGGTCCAGTCGGCGAGCCGCTCCAGGATCCCCGGACGAGCGGTGGCGATGACCAGGCGACCGTGTGGGGCGGGTGTCAGCGTTGCGCGATCGAGGAAAGCCAGCAGGTCGCCGCCGGCCCAGTGAACGTCCTCGATGACCCAGATGACGGGCCCCTCGCCGACCAGGCCATCGAGTGCCTCGACCCACGCCGCGAGGCGGGCGTGGGGTTCGGCGGCCTCCCCGGCGGATGTGCCGCTCGATGCGGCGAGCCCCGCCATCTCTCCCGCCAGCACTCGAGAGCGAGCGGCCGAGCAGCCGCCGGCCACGAGCCTGCGCTCGATCGCACCGGGGTCCGACTCGCCGATGGCCGCCCGGGCCAGGCCGGCCATCGGCTCCAGCCACGAACCGGCCCCAGCCCGGACCCGCGTCCGCCAGGCGGGGACGGTCACGTGGTCGAGGAACTCGGCCACCAGCCGGCTCTTGCCGGTGCCCGGTGCGGCAACGACGAGGACCGTCGCGCTGCCCCCGTCGGCGACTCGCTCCAGGGCACCCCGGAGCTGCGCAAGCTCGGCCTCCCGCCCGATGATCGGCGACCTGAGCGCGCCCATCGCCGATTCGCGCGACGGTTCGTGGCGCATGGCCCTGGCCAGGGCGCTTCGGACGGGTCGGGCCTTGCCTTTCAGCGACAGCGGCGGTTGCGACTCGAGCTCGACGGCGGCCGCGACGGCGAGCGATGTGCCTTCGCCCAGCAGGACCTCCCCCGGCGGTGCCGCCGCCTGGAGTCGGGCCGCTGTGTTCACGGTGTCGCCGGTGACGCGGCCTTCATCCGGCCCGGCTTCCGCCGCGACGACTTCACCGCTCTCGATGCCGACCCGCAGGCGCAGTTCGCCCACGTCGAGGCCCAGCTGCGCCCCGAGGCGCTCCACGGCTCCCACCAGCGCGAGGCCGGCCCGCACCGCCCGCTCGGCGTCGTCGTCGCGGCCGCGCGGCAGCCCGAAGACGGCCATCGCGGCATCGCCGATGAACTTCTCCAGGCGGCCTCCGTGGCGCGCCACGGTCTCGCGGACGGCCGCGAAGTACGCGTCCTGGATGGCCGCCACGTCCTCCGGGTCGAGCCGCTCCGACAGGGGCGTGAAGCCGACGAGGTCGGCGAAGAGGACCGTGATGACGCGTCGCTCGACCGAGGCGGGAGCGCTCATCGGCCCGGGTCCGCCGGCGGGTCGCCCCGGGCCTCAGCGCTCGAGGATCGGGCGGGCCTTCTCCGGGTCGTCGACCACGAAGGCGAACATCGCCCGGTCGCCCCAGCGACCGAGGAAGAGGTGGCCGTAGATGTTCACGCCGGCGTCGGCCAGGGCGCGCGAGACACGGGCCATGCCGCCCGGGCGGTCGTCCACCTCGGTCAGGATCGACTCGCCCTCGATGAAGATGTAGCCGCCCTCGGTCAGCACCGCCCGCGTGCCGTCGTCGTCGGCGGTGGTGAGGATGATGTGCCCCAGGTCGCCGATGCCGCCGCCGCCGATCGCCCGCAGGTCCACGCCGCGCGCGGCGAGCGCCTCGGACAGGCTGGCCAGGGCGCCGGGCTGGTTTCGGAGCTGGACGATGAACTGCTGGGCCATGATCTTCCTCGTGCGCTCGCGGTGGGTCGGCGTGGCGGGATTCTAGCGGCCCTCTCTGCGCTGGCAGTCGATGCACAGCGCCGCCCAGGGCAGCGCGTCGAGGCGCTCCTCGGCGATGGGCTCGCCGCACGACCGGCAGCGACCGAACGTGCCCTCCTCGAGCCGCACCAGCGCAGCATCCACCTGGGCCATCTGGCGCTCTGCGCGGTCGCGCAGGGCGAGGTCACGCTGCTGGGCGGAGACATGGCTGGCCGCGGCCGCCTGCGAGCCGTGGGTGGTCTGGCCCGGCGGCTCCGGCTCGACCTCCTCGATCTCCTGGACGAGTCGAGCCCGCTCGGCGAGGAGCGCGTCGCGGAAGGCTTGCAGTCGTTGGGGGTCCACGGGGGCATCGTACGCCGATGGCGGAGGGTCGGAGGGCGGATGGCGCGCTCGGCGGGACTCGAACCCACGGCCTTCTGCTCCGGAGGCAGACGCTCTATCCGCTGAGCTACGAGCGCGCGGTGTCGCGCGGCGCGACGGGCGACGATGGTCGGCGCCGGGCGCTCAGTCTAGCATCGGCGCAAACGAAACGGCCCCTCCGAAGAGGGGCCGTTTCCACTGTCCCGGTGAAGCCGACGACGAGTCGTCGATCTTCTGCCGCGTCACAAGGGCATCTATCACGCCGGCTGCACCGGCTACCCTAACCCGACCTACCCATGACCTTGTGCCTGGGGCAGCAGTGCTGAGTGATCAGCGTCACCTAGTCTACCCGGAGCCGGGTCGCATCTCAAGTGTTTTTTCGGGCCCGTTTGTTAATAAACCGCAACCGACCACGGGGAGCTGGGGGGTTACGCGTCAGGGTTGCGCGATGGTCACCTTCGTCATCGGCACCGGGTCCAGCGCCTGGTTCGCCGGCTCGCCGCTGTTGGGCATGGCGGCGATGGCATCGACGACCTCCATGCCCGAAACGACCTGCCCGAAGATGACGTAGCCCCCGGCCTTGTCGAGGCGGCCGGTCAGGTCGTCGAGGCA
>JBGPMJ010000049.1:0-10845 GCA_041486935.1 Candidatus Limnocylindria bacterium
CCTCCGCGCACCCATCGTCCTGCTGCCACGATGGACGGGACGATAGGCAGCGAAGGGTCGGTGGACAAGGGGCGAGCCAGCAGCGGCCCCCGTCGGCTCGTCGAGGCTGGACGTCGTAGGACGTGATCGCGGCGGCGGGACCGTGGCGGCGGGCGCCCTGGCGCGCGGCCAAACGGCACCGACCGTTCAGACGGCGGAGCCAGCCGTCCGCTCGGCCGGCAGCAGGTACAGAGCCATCACGAGCGGCGTGCGCGCCGTGATGCTGTGCCGGCAGTCGGGCGGCATGCGGACCCAGGTGCCTGGGCGGGCGGGGTGCGGATCACCGGCGACGGTGAGATCGCCCTCACCCGCGAGCACGTGGATGATTGCCGGGCGCGATGAGGTGTGTTCCGCTAGCGCCTCGCCGGCGGCGAAGGCGAAGAGCACGAGTTCGACTCCGTCGGCGTTCGAGAGTGTCTGGCTCAGGATGCCGCGCTGGGGAACGGCGGTCTCGGCCAGCAGGTCCGGGTAGACGGTGGGTGACAGGGTGTCCATTCCTAAACAGTAGCGAACAACCGGGTTGCGAGCGCGGCGACAGCGGGACCGGAGCGCGCTCGGCGTCCGGAACGTCTGGGCTGCAGCTCTCGGACGCGCGAGGCACACTTGGCGCGATGGGACGGACCGCATCGCACTGGGGTCGTGACTTCGATCCCGATCGCCTGGCCGGGCTCGAGCTCGAGATGTGGAAGGCGTACTACCGGGGACAGGGCGGACGCCTCTTCCGGCTGCTGGTCCGCGCCAACCGCGAGCAGGCCCGCGTGGGCTGGGCCAGGGCCCTGATCGCCGCCGTGTGGCTGGCCGGCGCCGCGATCCGGTTCGGGCGATCGACCGGCAGGTACGAGCGCTTCGAGCCGGTCATCGCCCGTGGCTACCGGATGCTTGGCCTACCCGCCGGCATCGACGCCCGCGAGGTCGCTCGCCAGGAGCTGCGCTGGTGGGTGGTCCGGCGTGAGATCGGCCTCGCCGCCGGCGAGTCGGCGGGCCATGCGATCACCGCCCTGTACGCTTCGATCTACGGGGTCCCGGAGGCTCTCGTCAGCGAGGCCGGGCGATTGCGCGGCGAGGCCGCAGAGGTCCGGGACCGCGGCGCGGCCGCCGACGTGGATGGACCGGCGGGCGAGGGCCTGGCGTACTGGCTGGAGGTCGGGCGCCTGCTGCGGGCCTCGTACCGGAGCCTCCATGCCGCACTCGCCGCGGAATCCACGCCCGATTCATCCGCGCGAAGTGCCACCGGGTAGTCTTCGTCCATGGATCCGCTACCGATCCTCGGGCTGATCGCCATCCTGTTCGTCAAGGAGGCCGGCGTGCCAGTGCCAATCCCGGGCGATCTCCTCGTCCTGGGCGCGGGCGTGGCCGCGGCGGGCACGGGCCTCGCCGGCCCGGTCGAACTGGCGGCGATCCTCCTGGCCGGCTTTGCCGGCGGCAGCCTCCAGTTCCTGCTCGTCCGGGGCGCGTTCCGCGAGCGGCTCCTCGGGCTCCTGGCTCGGCTCGGCGTGTCGGGCGAGCGCCTCGACACCCTCGCAGGCTGGCTCCGGCGGCGGGGCGCAGGCGGTGTCGCCGTCGCCCGGGCGACGCCCGGGCTGCGCGTCGGCGCTATCGCAGCGAGCGGCATCGCCGACCTGCGGTACGGCGTCTTCCTGCCGGGCCTCGTCGCTGGCAACATGCTGTTCGTCGGCGGCCATTTCGCGCTGGGCTATCTGATCGGCCCCCCGGCGCTGGCCCTGGTAGCGAGCAGCGGCGGCGCGGTGCTACTCGTTGGCGCCGTGGTGGTGCTGGCAGCCGTCGGCGCCATAGCGTGGACGCTGCTGCGGCGGCGTGGGGTACGAAACCGGGACGTCTCGCCGGGCGGCAACGGGCTCCGCATCGACCTCGCCGGGTACGGCGCCTGGGCAGAGGCCGCCTGCCCCGCCTGCCTCGCAATCACGATCTATGGGTCGGAGTGAGTCTCCTCCCGCCCACTTCCGCGAAGCGACCGCGAAGGCGATGAGCCATCAACGCCCCTACCGGTCCGTCGAGGCGGACGGCCTGTAGTCGAGGGCCTATCCTTCCCGGGCTGCTCTCGCGGTGCACGACAACCTGGCCGCGATGGGTTCCATGACCGGCATCGGTTCCAGGGAGGGGTACGAATCAAGATGCAGGCACCGAAGAGCTACTTCGATCAGTCCGGCAGGGACGACGTCCTTTCGGGCGGCGTGACTCTCGTCCCGATCAGGACGCCGAAGGGTGACTTCCGGGTGTGGACCAAGCGGACCGGCAATAGCCCGCGGGTGAAGGTCCTCCTCCTGCATGGCGGACCCGCGGCGACGCACGAGTACTTCGAGGCCTGCGACTCCTACTTCCCGGCCGCCGGGATCGAGTACTACTACTACGACCAGCTCGGCTCGGCGTACAGCGATCAACCCGACGACCCCGATCTTTGGGAGATCCCTCGCTTCGTCGAAGAGGTGGAGCAGGTGCGCCAGGCCCTCGGGCTCGATCGCCGCAACTTCTACCTCCTGGGCCACTCGTGGGGCGGCGTGCTGGCGATCGAGTACGCGCTCAAGTACCAGCAGCACCTCAAGGCGCTCGTGATCTCCAACATGATGAGCAGCATCCCGGCGTACAACGCCTACGCCGAGGGAGTGCTGATGCCGGCGATGGATCAGGACGCTCTCGCCGAGATCAAGCGCCTCGAGGCGGCCAAGGCCTTCGACGATCCGCGCTACATGGAGCTGCTCGTGGAGCACCACTACGTGCATCACGTCCTGCGCAAACCGCCCGATGCGTGGCCGGATCCGGTGAACCGCGCCTTCGCCCATATCAACCAGGCCATCTACGTGCCGATGCAGGGCCCGAGCGAGCTCGGAGCGAGCGGGGTGCTCCTCGCCTGGGATCGGACCGCCGATCTGCCGAAGATCTCGGTCCCGACGCTGGTGATCGGCGCGCGCTACGACACGATGGACCCCCGATACATGGAGATGATGGCGACCAAGGTCCAACGCGGAACGTACCTGTTCTGCCCCGACGGCAGCCACATGGCGATGTACGACGACCAGGTCACCTACTTCGACGGCATCGTCGACTTCATCTCCAACGTCGAGCGAGGCGCCTACGCCACCGAGTGAGCGGCGGCTACTCGAACGCTGAGTCCCTGCCGCTCAGCACGGCACTCCGGAGCGTGGCCGGCGCCGCATGCGTGACGAGGAGTGCCTCCAGGTCCGCGAGCGCCCGCGTCACGTCACGGTCCGCCGCTCCATGATGGCCTTCGACCGTGACGAGGATCTCGGTCGTGTCCTCTCGCGCGGCACTCTCGACGCTCTGCCGCCAGCACCAGCGGCGGGCGCTCACGACGTCCGCCTCATCGGCGAAGATCACCTCGCCGGGCTCCGGGTGCGCGGTCTGGCTTGCGCCGAGGTCGGCCCAGCGCTCGTCACCGCGGGCGAAGCGGACGATCGTGTCGCCCGAGATCCCGCGCTGGTCGAAGACCGCGACGGGCAGCGCGTAGCGGATGCTCACGAGGTTCGCGAGATCCACCAGCGTCCCGATGGACGGCAGCTCGCCCTGCTTCGTCAGGCGTCGCAGGAGTGCCTCCGCCGCCGGGCGGTAGTGCGTCGGATCGACGCCGAAGCCGCGGAACACCGTGCGCCAGGCCGCGAGCGTGGGCAGCTCGCTGAGGGGCGTCTCGCCGATCCGCGCGCGGACCGCGCGTGTCTCGGCGTGGAAGGCTGCGGCGAGTCGGGGCGGCGTCGGTTCGCTGTGCACGCCGGTGGCGTGGATGACGCCGCCGACGACCGCCGGGAAGCGCGCGATGATGTCCCGGTCATAGCGGAAGCGCGCCACGAGACGAGTCTCGCACACGACTCCGGCCCGACCGGCTCGGGCCGGAGTCCCGGTGCCGAGGCCTACGCCCGGTTCGCGCGTGGCACGGAGACGATCCGGGCGCTGCCGGCGACGGGCAGGATGGTGCTCTCGTGCCCGTCGTCCCAGCGAACGCGATAGCGCATGACCCCAGCCGACTCGATCACCTCCAGGACTTCGCCTTCCCGGGATGGCGTCCCGACCTTCTCCGACTCGACGATGATCCGGTCTCCGGCTTTCGCGGACATGACGGCACCTCCATTCACGGCTCTTCTAGCACTGGCACTCCGACCTCGACAAGGGCTCGATGTCGCGAACATCCGAACCGCACCATTCTGCATGTCCGTCGCGGCGTGATCGGGCGTCCTCTGCTCACCGGATCGGGACCCGCCCAGGTGAGATTGGCGGACTCCCCATCGAGTTCGTGGGCCCTGCTGGTCCTCCGGAGCTCGTGTGGGCGGCAAGCAGCTTGGGGCCCCCGCGACGCCCGGAGCGATCGGCCTCGGCATCGGCCGAGACCACCACGATCGCAAGATCGTGCTCACGGTAGCGGGCGAGCGTAGCGTCGTACCCTTAGAGGGTGAGCAACCGACCTCGACGATGAATCGACCGCCGGGTCGCAGGACCCGCCGGACCTCCCGAAAGACGGGCTCCGGGTCCCGGAAGTGGACGAGCAACGGGACCGCGGACGACAGTGTCGAACGTCGCGTTGGGGAAGGGCAGGTCGATCGCGTCGGCCGCGACGACCTCGATCCGCTCGGCACGCTGCTGGTGATCGCTGCTGTCTTCGGCGTTGACGTGGTTGCCGGCACGATCGTGCCGGGCCTCCCGACCTTCGCCAGGCACATCGGCGCGCCGTGACGCCTGGCAGCATGACTCGACCGATCGTCACCATCGTAAACGGCGTCTCGCATCGGATCGGGCGAGGACCCGAGCGCAGTCTCCTGCACGTGCTGCGCGAGGAGCTCGGGCTGACCGGGGCGAAGCTCGGTTGCGGCGAGGGTGTCTGTGGCGCCTGCACCGTGCTCCTCGACGGCGAGCCCGTGCAGGCCTGCCGGGTCCCCGTCGCCGAGGTCGCCGGTCGCGCCATCACGACCGTCGAGGGGCTGGCACGCGACGGGAGGCTGCACCCGGTGCAGCGCGCCTTCCTCGAGGCCGGCGCCATGCAGTGCGGCTACTGCACGCCAGGCATGATGGTGAGCGACGTCGCGCTGCTGGCCAGGGAACCGGATCCCGACGACGCGCAGATCCGGGCGGCCTTGGCCGGGAATATCTGCCGCTGCTGCACGTACCCACGCATCCTGCGCGCGGCGCACCTCGCGTCCGAGCTGGCTCGCAGCGCGGAGGGCTGGACGCGGTCCGAGCCGCTCGCAGCGAGCCGTGACCTGGCCACCGGCTCGGCTCGGCCCCGGCGACCCTGGGACCTGGTCCGCCCCGAGGAGCGGGACTACTTCGACATCCTCCCCGAGGGGCTGGTCGTGGTCCTCGACCCCGAGCGGACCCGGGACCCTGGTCGCTGGGTGACCAGTGCGGGGGCCTGGATCCACGTCGGCGCGGACGGAGCCGTCACGGCCTTCACGGGCAAGGTCGACGTCGGGCAGGACAATCGAACCGCCCTCTCCCTGCGGGTTGCTGAGGAGCTGCGCGTCCCTCTCGCCGGCGTGCGGCTCGTGATGGGCGACACGGACGTCTGCCCCTTCGACATGGGCACCTTCGGCAGCCGCTCGATGCCCGACGCGGGCGAGCATCTGCGGCAGGCCGCGGCCGCGACCCGCGAGTGCCTCGTGGGCCTGGCGGCCGATCGCTGGCGCGTCGAAGCCGGCGGGCTGACCGCGTCCGAGGGCTGCATCAGGGAGCCCCGGGGCGGCCGTACCGCCGCCTATGGCGAACTTGTGACCGGCATGCGGCGCATGGAGATCGCCGCGCCCGGCGCGCCCCTGACGCCGGGGCCCAGCGAGCGGATCGTCGGACGCCCGACGTCTCGCCTGACCGCAGCCGAGATCGTGACGGGCGCCAAGCGCTACCCGTCCGACCTGTCCCGCCCCGGGATGCTCCACGGGCGGGTCCTGCGCCCGCCCGCCCTCGGTGCGCGTCTCCGCTCGGTGAAGCTGGCGCGGGCGCGGGCGGTGCCGGGCGCGATCGTGCTGCGCGAGGGCGCGTTCGTGGGCGTGGCCGCCCCTGATCCGTTCACCGCGGGACGTGCCCTGAAAGCGATCGAGGCCCAGTGGGATCTGGAAGCGCAGCCGTCGGAGGCCGAGCTGATCGATCATCTGCGCACCCACCCCGTCGAGGACGGGGGCTGGGAGGGCGCCTTCCACGACGAGATCGGCGACCCCGACGGTGCACTGGCCGCGGCGCCGGTCAAGCTCGCCGCCACGTACACCACGGCGTACATCGCGCACGTGCCGCTCGAGACGCATGTGGCGCTCGCGGAGTGGGATGGTGCCGGCCGGCTCACCGTATGGACCGGCACCCAGCAGCCCTTCGGCGTGCGGGGCGAGCTCGCCGAGGCGCTCGGCGTACCCGAAGAGCGCGTCCGCGTCATCGTCCCCGACACGGGCGGCGGCTTCGGCGGCAAACACGCGGGAGCGGTCGCCGCGGAGGCCGCCCGGCTGGCCCGTGCCAGCGGCCGCCCGGTCAAGGTGCGCTGGAGCCGCGGGGAGGAGTTCAGCTGGGGCTATCTGCGTCCGGCCGCCGTGATCGACGTCCGCAGCGGTGCGCGCGCCGACGGCGTCATCACCGCCTGGGAGCTGCGCAACACCAACTCCGGCCGGTTCGGCGTCGTCGGTCCGTACGAGATCCCGAACCAGCGCCTCGAGTTCCAGCCCGCCGCGTCGCCGTTGCCCCAGGGCTCGTATCGCGCCCTGGCGGCGACCGCGAACCACTTCGCGCGCGAGTCCCACATGGACGAACTGGCCAACGCGCTCGGCGCCGACCCGCTTGCCCTGCGCCTGAGACACCTGCAGGACGAGCGGCTGGCGGCGGTCCTGCGCGCGGCAGCGAAGCGCGCCGGTTGGGCACGCCGGCCCCGCCGTCCCGGTCTCGGCATGGGCATCGCCGGGGGCGTCGAGAAGGGTGCCCGCGTCGCCGCCTGCGCCGAGGTGCGCGTCGGGGACGACGGGCGGCTCGAGGTCCTGCGCATCGTGACCGCGTTCGAATGCGGCGCCATCGTCAACCCCGACGGCCTGACGAATCAGATCGAGGGGGCCACCGTGATGGGTCTTGGTGCGGCACTCTTCGAGGCGATCCATTTCGCGGAGGGCAAGGTCCTCAACGCCTCCCTCTCGGACTACCGCGTCCCGCGCCTCGGCGATGTGCCGCTCATCGAGGTCGTGCTCCTCGACCGACGCGATCTGCCGTCCGCCGGAGCCGGCGAGACGCCCATCATCGCGGTCGCCCCAGCCCTCGCGAACGCGATCTTCGCGGCGACCGGCGTGCGGCTCCGCGCGCTGCCGCTCGTGCCGGACGGCGTCGTCCATGGGCCGGCGACGCCGGTCTGACGGTGCCGCGCCCTTCGAAGGTGCCTCTGGAACGTTGGGTCACGCCCAGCCATCCTCGTCCACGGCTCGCTCGCGCCCGGCCCTCAGCGCAAACGGGTGCCGATCGGGACGAGGTCGATCCCATCCGGGATGAAGAGGTAGCCCGCAGCACGGCCGCCGATGCCCGTGTGGCCGTACTGCCAGACGATCTTCTTCGTGCCTGGGTCGATGACGACGACGCGGGCCCGGAAGTCGTCGTTGACGGCGATCGTCCCGTCTGGCAGGAAGATCGCCAGGCTCGGGTGGTTGAGTCGGCCGCCTCCGCTCTTCGGGCCGTAGCGCCAGAGCACCTTGCCATGCGGGCTCACCTCGAGGACGGCCCCCGGATCGCTGTAGTCGACGATGAGGACGTTGCCCTGCGCGTCGAGCTGGGCGTCCGACGGGTAGGCGACCGGGACCTTGATGTCGAAAACGACCTTGCCGGCCGCGTCGAGGCGGACGACCCGCGAGCCGCCGATCTCGGTGATGAGCAGGCCGCCGTCGGCGAGGGGCGTGTCGCCGTTCGGGTTGTCGTAGCTGAGCGGTGGGCGGTGCGCGCACGACCGGGTATGGCCCCAGATGTGGACGATCTGCTTCGCCGGGCTGATCTCGAGGATCCGGCAGTTGCGGATGTCGGCCACGGTGATGTCCCCGTTGGGGAGCGGGTACGCGTCGTCGGGGGTGTGCAGGTAGCCGGGCGCGGACCCGGCCCGGCCATAGTGGCCGTACTGCCAGATGACCTTGCGGCTCACGATGTCGATGCGGTCGATGACCTGGTGCGCTTCGTCGTTGGCGACGATCGTCAGACCGTCGGGCGCGATGAACGCATCGTCTGCGCTGAAATGCTGGCCCGCCGGAAGGCTGTTCGCGGCCGGGAAGCGCCATAGGATCCGGTGAGCCTCGTTCACGATGAGGAGGCGCCCGTTCCCGCGATCGGCGATGAGCAGACCCAGCCCGAACCGGCTGCCGGCCGAGCCCGGGACGTTCGAGGCGGGCGGCGGGGTGGTTGCAGGCGTCGGGGTGGTCATGGGCGTCTCAGTCGGGCCGGAAGGCAGCCCCGCCGATCGTCGCCCCGAGGGGGCGTTCGACGGCAGCCCGGTGACCGATGGACCCGCGCACGCGGCGATCCAGGCCACCGTGAGCACGAGACCGATGGCGTGGCGGTGGCCCCGTCGGCCGAGCGGCATCGTGAGTCTGTTCATGGCCCGAGCTATGACGGCCGGACCTGAATCTCACATGAAGCGGAGCAGGGCGAGGCGACGGAGCGGTCGGAGGGCGGAAAGGATCCGCGGAAGCGATGGCCGCCGCGGTCACCCATCGATGGGAGGGACATGACCGCTGGCCTGCCACGATGGGCCGGAGGTCACCCCTGAACGAGTCGCGGTCCCCTTATCGCTCGCGGAAGCCGCAGCCACTCTTGATGCGAAAGGCGGTCATGCCGCTCGAATGACGACGGGGTCGACCCTCGCCGACTGCAATGGTGTGGAGCGCGGGAGTTCCCAGCTGGAATCGAACCGGAACCTCGACGCGCTTCGGTCGCCCTTGCGAAGGAGGTTCCGATGTTGCCGTCCTCGCTGATGCCCGACGTGTCTGAGCCCGATCAGGCACCGATCGCGCGGTTCCCCTGGCTCACGCCGCGCCGTCTGCTCCTCTTCATCATCGGCTGGATGGTCCTGTTCGCGCTCCTCAGCGTCGCGGTCGCCAACCCGTTCGCGGCCGAGGCGAGTGCGTCGGAGGCGCCCGACTACGCCCGGGTCATGTTCCTCCACGGCCTGCTCATCGGCACCGCCGGGCTCCTTGCGCTCCTGGCCTGCGGCGTCCTGGGGTTGCGTTGGCGGCACGCCCAGGTCTGGATCGTGGGCGGCGTCCTGTTCGCCACGGTCCTGGCCGCCGTCGGCGGCATCTTCGACCGGACGATCCCGGGCTCGGAAGTCCCGATGTGGGTCCAGATCTTCGGCTTCTTCGCCCTCGACGAGATCCTCCTCGTACTGCTCATCGCGATCGGCGTCGAGTGGCGGACGGGGCGGCGCGGACTGGCGATGGCCGCCTCCGGCCTGGCCGCCGGTTCGATGTTCATCGCGGCGCTCATGGGCCACCTCGCGGGCTGGATCATGGAGTTCGGGACGGGGTACCCACCGGTCATCGGCAGCTACGTGAGCTTCGCCGGGTTCGCGTCCGGTGACGACTTCACGGGCGCCCTCGTCGGCTCTCACTCGCACGACATGGCGGTCGCGGTCATGGCCTTCGCGGTCGTCCTCGTCGCGGTCCAGTTCGGCTACGCCACGTTGACCGGGGCGGCCCAGACGGTCGTCCGCCTCGGGCTCGCGATGGTCGGCGCCGGCGTCGTCGCCATGACCGCGCTGTACGTCGTCATGGGCTTCGCGCCCTGGGAGCCACCGACGCTCTTCGTGTCCGGGCCTGACGGGGTCAACGGGATCGCGAGTGACGACGTCGTCACCGGGATCTTCGTCATGGGCGGCGGCCTGCTCGTGGCCGCGGGGCTGGTGCTCGGTCGCACGGTCCAGAGCCGACCGATCCGGCTCGCCGCGCTGTGGGCCTGGGTGCTCAGCTTCGCCACGGTCGTCGTCGCCGGCTTCGCGATCGCGATGAACGAGTCGTACTTCGGTGCCGGCGATCCGAACGCTCCCGGGGCGGCGAACGACGCGGTCTACACCTGGTTCCACCAGGACATCGGGCTCTTCCTGCTGCCGGCGATCGTGCTCGTGATGCTCGCCGTCGAGCGGCTCGCCGAGCGCGGCCATCCCGCCTGGATCGGGCACGTCACGATCGTCGGGACCTCGATCGCGTTCCTCGGTGGCGTGACGTACATCGCGATCGATCCCGCGACCTACGGACCCGGGTATGTCCTCTCGACGGTCGGGCTCCTGCTCATTGGCCTGGCGCTCCTGGGCGTGCTGTGGTGGGGTGCCGCTGGCACCTGGCACCTGGCGGCGCCCAGGCGGCACGCGCCGATGGCGCACTGAAGTTTGCGGGCGATCCTCGTCCCGCCCGCCTGTCCTGGTCGCCGCGCCCGCGCCGCCCGGCTCAACCGGGGGTCGTGACCCCGCCGCGGATGAGCGGCAGCATGAACGCGGCCGCTTCCTCCACCCCCTCGACCGCCGGCTGCGTCCCGTCCTCGTTCTCGATGGAGAGCACGTCGTCGTAGCCGACCTCCCGCAGCGCGCCGACGAAGGCGGTCCAGAACGAGCGGTCGTGCCCGCGCCCCACCGTCCGGAAGATCCAGGCCCGCTGGGTCGTGTCGCGGAACGGCCGCTGGTCGAGCACACCGGCGAGCGCCACCTGGTCGGGCACGAGGGCCGTGTCCTTGAGGTGGACGTGATGGACCGCGGCTCCCAGCGCACGGATGACCGCGAGCGGATCCATCTGCTGCCAGAACATGTGCGAGGGGTCGACGTTGGCCCCGATGATCGGCCCCACCGCGTCGCGGAAG
>JBGPMJ010000050.1:0-10654 GCA_041486935.1 Candidatus Limnocylindria bacterium
CAGGCCCACCGCAAGGTCGGGAGGGCCGAGGCCCGGGCGCGGGCGATCGAGCTGTTGAGCATCGTCGGCATCCCCCAGCCCGAGGACCGCCTCCGGGCGTTCCCGCACCAGTTCAGCGGCGGCATGCGCCAGCGCGTCATGATCGCCATGGCCCTCGCGCTGGAGCCGAAGCTGCTCATCGCCGATGAACCGACGACCGCCCTCGACGTGACCATCCAGGCCCAGGTTCTCGAGCTGCTCCAGCGCCTCACGACCGAGCGCGGCACGGCCGCCATCCTCATCACGCACGATCTCGGCGTGGTGGCGGGCATGACCCAGCGCATCACCGTAATGTACGCCGGGTACATCGTCGAGACCGCGCCGACGGCCGACCTGTTCGCGAAGCCGTCGCATCCCTACACCGTGGGCCTGCTGCATTCGATCCCCCGCCTCGACGCGGTGCAGGGCGAGGAGCTCATCCCCATCGAGGGCGCGCCCCCGGACCAACGCCGCGCGCCGGTCGGTTGCCCCTTCGCACCACGCTGCGCCTGGCGGCTGCCGGACTGCTGGACGACGAACCCGCCTCTCGTGCCGGTGCGTGCCGCGGAGGCGGTGGTCACGACGGGGCCCGGCGCGACCCACCGCATGGCCTGCCACAACCCGCCGACGGCAGGGGAGGCGGCTGCCGGCCGGCCGCTGCGCGAGGGCTTCGTCGCCGCGCCGCCCCCGTCGGCCGTGGCCGACGAGCTCGCGGTGGTCGTGCCATGACCGCCGCACCGCCGCTGGTCGATGGCACGCCGCTGGTCGAGGTGGAGGCGCTGAAGGTCTACTTCCCGATCAAACAGGGCGTCATCCTCGAGCGCCACATCGGCGACGTGCGGGCCGTGGACGACATCTCGTTCTCGCTGCGCCGGGGCGAGACGCTGGGGCTGGTGGGCGAGTCGGGCTGCGGCAAGACCACGACCGGTCGCGCCGTGCTGCGACTGTACGAGCCGACCGCGGGAACGGTCCGCTTCGACGGCGTCGACGTGACGCGGCTCAAGGGCGAGGAGCTGCGCCACATGCGCCGGCGCATGCAGATGATCTTCCAGGATCCCTACTCCAGCCTCAACCCGCGCATGACCGTCAACGGCATCGTCGCCGAGCCGCTCGAGGTGCATGGGGAGGGTGGCTCGGCGGGCCAGCGTCGGGAGCGCGTGGGCGACCTGCTCGCCACCGTCGGGCTCGACCCGGAGTTCGGGATCCGCTACCCGCACGAGTTCTCGGGCGGCCAGCGCCAGCGCATCGGCATCGCCCGGGCGCTCGCCCTCAATCCCGACCTGATCGTGGCCGACGAGCCGATCAGCGCCCTCGACGTCTCCATCCAGGCGCAGATCCTCAACCTCCTGCAGCGCCTCCAGGACCGGCTCGGGCTGACCTACCTCTTCATCGCCCACGACCTCTCCGTCGTGCGCCACATCAGCGACCGGATCGCGGTGATGTACCTGGGACGGATCGTCGAAGTGGCCGCCTCGCGGGAGCTGAACCTGCGGCCGCTCCACCCGTACTCGGTCGCGCTCCTCTCTGCCGTCCCCATCCCCGATCCGGCGGTCGAGGCCCGCCGGCGCCGCATCATCCTCACCGGCGACGTGCCCAGCCCCGTGAACCCGCCCTCGGGGTGCCGCTTCCACACGCGCTGCTGGTTGCGCGAACGGCTCGGCGACCCGGAGCGTTGCGTCGCCGAGGACCCGCGCCTGCGCGTCCTCTCGAGCGGCCACGAGGTGGCCTGCCACTTCGCCGAGGAGGTGGAGGGCTCCGCCGAGCAGGTCCAGGCCATCGGGATCCGCGCGCCCGTGATCCCGGCCCCCTCCGCCGCGCCGCGTCCGCCGGCGGGGCCCCAGGTCGCCGGCGCCTGAACGGCCCGGGGGCCGCTAGACTCGCGGGCAGCATGCAGCCGCTCCGCATCGCCCTCGCCCAGATCGCCCCGCAGCTCGGCGCGCTTGAGGCGAACCTCGAGCGCCATCGCTCGCTCCTGGCCGAGGCGCGGGCGGGCGGCGTCGGACTCGTCGTCTTCCCCGAGCTGGGCCTGACCGGGTACCTGCTGCAGGATCTCGCGGCCGAGGTCGCGATGCGGCTCGACGACCCGCGCCTGGCGGCCCTGGCGGCCGAGACGGCGGGCCTGTCCGCGGTCGTCTCCTTCGTGGAGGAGTCGGCCGACCATCGTCTCTTCATCGCCGCGGCGCTGCTCGAGGACGGCGCCGTGCGCCACGTTCATCGCAAGGTCTACCTGCCCACCTACGGCCTCTTCGACGAGCGGCGCTTCTTCGCCGCGGGCTCGCTCATCCGGGCCGTGCCGAGCCGCCTCGGCGTGGGCGTCGGCCTGGCCGTGTGCGAGGACTTCTGGCATCTCGCGGTGGCGCAGCTCCTGGCGTTGGACGGCGCCCAGGTGCTCATCAACGTCTCCTCGTCACCCGGCCGCGACGTCGCCGCGGTCAACGAGTTCGGCCTCGGCACCGCGACCTCGTGGCGCACGCTGATGCGGGCGTACGCGCAGATGACGACGAGCTTCGTCGTCTTCGTCAACCGCGTCGGGGTGGACGAGTCGATTAGCTTCTGGGGCGGCTCGGAGGTCATCGGCCCGGCCGGTGACACGCGTTTCGGAGCGCCGCTCTACGACGAGGGGCTGTACTTCGTGGACGTGGACCTGGCCGACCTGCGCCGCGAGCGGATCGCCATGCCGCTCCTGCGCGACGAGCGGCCGGAGATCGTCCTGCGCCAGCTCGAGCGGATCGTGCGCGAGCGGGCCGGGGAGGTGCGCGACACGACCGCCGAGCCGGGTGCGGAGCCGGGCCTCGACGTCGCCCCGGCGGCTGGATCCGCTCCCCTGATACGGCGATGAGCGCGCCCCTTTACGAACTGTCCGAGGAGCTGCGCATCGACACGGCCATCGCGCGCCGCATCACCGGGGAGTTCATCCGCGGCCAGCTCCGGCCGGCGGGCTTCGAGCGGGTCGTGCTCGGCCTGTCGGGCGGCGTGGACTCGGCGCTGGTGGCCTACCTCGTGGCCGAGGCGATCGGGGCCGAGCACCTGCTGTGCGTGTTGATGCCCTATGCCTCATCTTCGGCCGCCTCGCGCAGCGATGCCGAGGAGGTCGTGCGCCGCCTCGGCTGTGCCAGCCGCGTCGTCACGATCAGCGGGATGGTGGACGCCTACTTCGGTGTCGGGTCCAGGGATGGTGCCCTGGGCGCGGACGGGCCGGAGGCCACGGCGCTGCGGCGCGGCAACTTCATGGCCCGCATGCGTATGGCCGTGCTCTACGACCTCTCGGTCGTGTGGGGCGGGCTCGTGGCCGGCACCGGCAACAAGACCGAGTCGCTCATCGGCTACACCACCATCTACGGTGACAACGCCTGCGCCTTCAACCCCATCGGCGACCTCTACAAGAGCCAGGTGCGCCAGGTGGCCGAGGCGGTCGGCGTGCCCGAGCCGATCATCGCGAAGGCGCCCTCGGCCGACCTGTGGCCGGGGCAGACCGACGAGTCGGAGGTCGGCTTCAGCTACGCCGAGGTGGACCGGCTGCTGTACTGGATGATCGACAAGCGTCGCTCCGAGGAGGAGCTGGCGGCGAAGGGATTCGCGCCGGCCTTCGTCGAACGGGTGGCGCGGATGGTGGCCGGGGCCGAGTACAAGCGCCAGGTGCCGCCCATCGCCAAGATCGGGCCGCGCACGGCGGGCCTGGACTACCTCTACCCGCGGCGGAGGCCGGGCTCGGCGCGGCGGAGCGGGTAGCGGCCCCGTGGCGGGCGGCACGCTCTGGGTGGTGGCCACGCCGATCGGCAACCTCGGCGACGTCACGCTGAGAGCGCTGGAGGTGCTGCGTGCCGTCCCGCTGGTGGCGGCCGAGGACACGCGGCTGACGCGGCGCCTCTGGGCGCGGCACGGCATCACGACACGCCTCGTCAGCTACCACGCCCGGAGCGGCCCGGGGCGCCAGGAGGAGCTGCTGGCCCACCTGCGAGCGGGCGCCGACCTGGCGCTCGTGACCGACGCCGGGACGCCGCTCGTGAGCGACCCGGGGGAGGGGCTCGTCGCGGCCTGGGCCGCGGAGGGCGGCCGCGTGGTGCCGGTTCCCGGCGCCTCGGCCGTGCTGGCGGCACTCGTCGCCTCCGGCATCGCTGCGCCGCGCTGGGGGTTCGAGGGATTCCTGCCCCGCAGCGGCCGCGAGCGGCGTGAGCGGCTGGCCCGGATCGCCGGTGACGAGCGAGCAACGGTCCTGTTCGAGGCGCCGGGGCGGACCGGGGCCACCCTGCGCGACCTTGCCGCCGCGTGCGGGTCCGAACGGCGCGGTGCCCTCTGCCGCGAGCTGACGAAGCTCCACGAGGAGGTGCGGCGCGGGGCGCTGGCCGAACTGGCCGCCGGCGCCGTCGCCGATCCGCCACGCGGCGAGGTCACGATCGTCGTCGCCGGACGCGCCGCCGCCGCTGATTTGATCGAGCCGACGGCCCAGGCCGTCGCCGGCGCCCGGGCCCGGGTGGCGGAGCTGGTCGCCGCAGGCCTGTCACGGTCGGCCGCCGCGAAGCAGGTCGCGACAGAGACGGGGATGCCGCGCCGCGAGCTGTTCCGGCAGGCATAGGGCATGGCGCTGACGACCGCGACCGCGAGGGCGCCCGAGGGGGCGTACGTGCCCGGCGTCTGCAACATCGGGCCGGACGAGATCGCGCGGCGGCGGCGCGGGGCCTGGCTGGCGACCGCCGCGACCGTGGTGCTGCACCTCGCGCTCGTGGCCGCCGGGGTGCCGCCCCCCGTCCGCCTCCTGGTCGGCCTTCCGGCAGCCTCGGCAGCCGTCTCCTGGCTGCAGGTCCGGGAGCGATTCTGCGTCGCCTTCGGCAGCGCGGGCCTGTCCAACCTCGGTCCGCTCGGGGGCGCCCGGCCCGTGGCCGATGCCGCAGCCCGACGCGCCGACCGCCGCAAGGCGGCCTCGATGGTCGTCCGCGCCTGCCTCATCGGAGCCGCGGTGGGGTTCGTCGCCGTCCTCGTCCCCTGGGTCCGGACAGGCGACGGCGGCGCCGGTTGAGCCGCGGTCCAGCGCCGGTTGAGCCGCCGCCAAGGGGCGACCGCTAGCCTCCATCGCGTCACCGGGCGCTCGGCGACATGTCCCGCCGGTCCACTCCGCCGTCCCGCCGTCCACGCAGGGAGCCGTCGTCGCACGGCTCCGGGAGGTACGGATCGATGAACCGGGTCTTGCTCACGGGTCGCCTGACGCGCGATCCCGAACTGCGCACGCTCGCGAGCGGGAAGACCGTCACGCAGTTCTCCCTCGCGACCAACGACTACCGCGGCGGCAAGGAGTATTCCGAGTACCACAGCGTGGTGACCTGGGACCGCCTGGCCGAGATCTGCGGCCAGTACCTCGGCAAGGGCCAGCTGGTGGCCCTCGAGGGCCGGCTCCAGACGCGCCAGTGGGAGGACGACAAGAAGCTCCGCCACTGGAAGACGGAGGTCGTCGCTGCCTCGGTCGAGATGCTCTCCGGGCGGCGCAAGAAGGACTACGCGGCGGAATCGGCGGCCGAGGCGCTGGCCACCCAGGCCGAGGCGATGGGCATCGAGCCCGTCGAGGCCGAGGTTCTCACGGAGTCGATCGCCGACGCCGCCTGACCCCGTCGCCATCCCCTGCGGCGGGCGCGGTCCCCCTCCCGCGTCCGCCGCCTCCCCACCTGGCCGGGAGGCGTGGCTCAGCCTGTGGCGGCCCGCCGTGCGGCGCCGTTGCCGCCCTTGGCGCGAACGCGGCGCGAGCCGCCCGGCTCAGACTCGTCGCGAAGGCGGTCGCCCTCGTACGCGAAGCCGGCGACGCCGGTCGCGAACAGGTCGCAGAAGAGCTCGACGAGCTCCGGATCGAACTGCATGCCCGCGTGGCGGCGCAACTCGGCGATGGCCCGGGCGTGGCCCATGGCCAGCTTGTAGGGGCGATCGTGCATCATCGCGTCGTAGGCGTCCGCCACGGCCACGATGCGCGCCCCGAGCGGGATGTCCTGGCCGCGCAGCCCGTACGGGTAGCCGTGGCCGCTGTAGCGCTCGTGGTGGTGCAGGATGATCGGCACGGCATCGCGCAGCGAGCCGGCCTGCTCGAGGATAAGCTGGCCGATGCGCGGATGCTGGACGACGCTCTGCCACTCGGCGTTCGTGAGCGGCGCCGGCTTGTCGAGGATCTGGCTGGGGATGGCCACCTTGCCCACGTCGTGGAGCAGGCTGGCCACACGGATCCGGTCGATCTCGGCCTGCGGCAGGTCGAGGTGGCGGGCCATCGTGGTGGCCACCTCGGCGATGAGCTCAGATGGCTTGCCCCGGTAGTGGGGGAGCGGACGGACGACGGAGTGGAGCAGCTCCTCGGCGGCCGCGCGAGCGGCGCGCCCGATCTCGACGGCGCTCTCCCGGCCTTCTGCGCTGATCGGCGCGCGCGGGATGCGCGAGTCCTCGTCGGGCTCGGCAAAGACGTAGGTCTGGTTGCGGCCGAGGTTCTTGGCGCTGAACATCGCGGCGTCGGCGTCGCGCACGATCGTGTCGAAGCGGACCTGCTTGCCGACGCCCCCGGCGATGCCGATCGAGATGGTCACGGTGACGGGGACCCCGGCCTCGATGTCGATCCGCTCCCGCATCAGCAGCATGCGCAGCTTCTCGGCCAGGCTGGCCGCCTCCTGCACGTCGGTCTCGGTGAGCACGAGGATGAACTCCTCGCCGCCGTAGCGCCCGAGCCGGTCGCTGGTCCGGATATTCGTGCGCAGGAGCTGGGCGACGTGGCGCAGGACGATGTCGCCGGCGTGGTGACCGTAGGTGTCGTTGATCGACTTGAAATGGTCGATGTCGACGAAGGCCACCGAGAGCGGCCGCTCGTAGCGGTTGGCGCGCTCGACCTCGTCGAAGAGCTCGGCGAGGACCGTCTGGCGGTTGGGGATCTGGGTCAGCTTGTCGGTCGTGGCCGCGCTGTAGGTCTCGGAGAGGTGCTCGGCGATCGTGTTCAGCGACCGCGCCAGGCGCGCTTCGACGGCGCCTCGGCCGACCGGCAGCCGTACCTCGTAGTCGCCCTGCACGATGCGCTCCGCTCCACGACTCAGCCGGCCGAGCTGCCTCATCAGCACGAGGGAGACGAGGAAGCAGGCGACGCCCACGCCGGCGAGGGCGGACAGGAGGTCCGCGATGACCGCCTCGCCGCCCCAGGCGCGGGTCGCGGCGGGCATCAGTCGGGGCAGGAGGAGGAACTGCGCCGCCACGGCCAGTGGTGCAAGCAGCCCGAGGATGCGCAGGAGCAGGAGCACGAGACCTCCAGTCCGTGGAGCCACGTCGGCCGGCCCGCCGGAGTCTCGCGAGCGGGCAACCGCGACGGGAGGGATCCATGCTCTCCCGTGGTCCTCAGCCTACGAGTTGCGCACCCTCCGGCAGAGCCGACGAAGGTACCGCTGCCGTCGGCCGTTGGTCCCGCCCGAGCCACGCCTCGAACGCGCCGAAACTTGGCGCGACGCGATGCTCATGTGCAGCCGCGCCGCCGAAGAGCGCCTCGACGGCCGGCTCCGCGATGGCCTCGGGGGTCTTCAGGCCGTTGCCCGTGAGAAGCGCCACCACCTCGTCCCCGGCGCGGATCACGCCCCTGGCGCGGGCCTGGGCGAGGGCGGCCACCGTGCAGCCGCCGGCGGTCTCGGTGAAGATGCCCTCTTCGCCTGCGGTCCAGCGGATGGCCCTCACGGTCGCCTCGTCGGAGACCGCCTCGATCGAGCCGCCGCTCTCGCGTGCGAGGCGGATGGCGTAGGTCCCGTCGGCGGGCGACCCGATGGCCAGGCTGCGCACGATCGTGCGCGGATCGCGGACGGGGATCGGCCGCTCGCCGTCGGAGGCGTAACCGGCCGCCACGGGGGAGCAGCCGGCCGGCTGGGCGCCGACGAACCGGACATCCCGGGGCTCGACGAGCCCGTAACGGACCAGCTCGCCGAATCCCTTGGCGACCTTCGTGAAGAGCGAGCCGGAGGCCACCGGCACGACGACCACGTCGGGCAGTCGCCAGCCCAGCCCCTCGGCCACCTCGTAGGCGAGCGTCTTGCTCCCCTCCGAGTAGTACGGCCGCAGGTTGACGTTGACGAACGCCCAGCCGAGCTCGTCGGCGACCTCGATGGAGAGGCGGTTGATCTCGTCGTAAGTCCCGTCCACGGGCACGAGGTGGGCCCCGAAGGCGACCGCCTGCCGGATCTTGGCAGGCTCGATGTCGGCCGGTACGAAGACGTACGAACGTAGCCCGAGCACGGCCGCCGCGGCCGCGACGGCGCCGGCGAGGTTGCCGGTCGAGGCACAGGCGAGCGTGTCGAAGCCGAACTCGACGGCCCGGGCCGCGGCCACCGCGACCACGCGGTCCTTGAAGGAGAGGGTCGGGTTGAGCGAGTCGTTCTTCAGCCAGAGGCGTCCGACCCCGAGCCGGTCCGCGAGTCGTGACCCCTCCTGGAGCGGGGTCGAGCCGACCGGCAGAGAGCGGGCCGGAGGCGCCTCCACCGGCAGCAGCTCGAGGTAACGCCACATGCCCGACCCGCGCGCCTCGATCGTCTCCCGGCTCAGCGTCTCGGCGATGGCCGCCTCGTCGTACACGACCTCGAGCGGCCCGAAGCAGCGCGGGCAGACGTACGACGGGCCGGTCGGGACGGGCGCGGCGCAGGCGCGGCAGCGCAGGCCGGTGACGCGGGGCATGGGGCGACTCCTCGAGGCGTGGACTCGGAGCCGTTCCCTGGCGTCCCAGAATCACGAAGCCCTCCCTCTTGCTGAGGAAGGGCCGCCGAGGGATCCCTTATCTCGCAGGAGGTCCTGCCCGGATTTGGCACCTTGCCGGCGTCGCCGCCGGTAGGTTGTCGGGCTTCACAGGGCCGGTCCCTCCGCCACTCTTGATAAGCGATCTTCAGTTGTGGGCGGCAGTGTAGCCGCCGCGGTCGGGGCACGTCAAACAGTTGTACTCGTCCGGCGACGATCGGCGGCGGCCGGTGGTCCCGGCGAAGTCGCGCCGGATCCATCTCCCGGGGGCATGGTTTCGCGCCCGGCCCGGTGTCGGCGCCGGCTGCGCACCCCCTCCGGGCCCCTTCGGGCTCCTTCGGGCCTCTTCGGCGCCGCTTCCATCTCCAGGGGGCATGGTTTCGCGCCCGGCCCGGCGTCGGCGCTACCCAAAGGGGCCCGACAGGCGCCCTCGCCTGCACCTGGCGCTGCAGCTATGCCTCGGAGCAATGGAGTCGCGGGCGGGGAGGCCGGCGCCGGCGGCGAGAAGGCGGCGAGAAAGGCGGCGAGTGTACGCGCGCCCGGCGCTGCTACAATCCGACCCTACGGAAGCCCGCGGGCCCTGCCCGCATCCCCCACGAGGGAGGAGCCGTTGCTCGAGGAAGGGGCAGCGTCGGTCCAGTGAGGCTGAGGCGCACCTTCGCCCAGGGGTCCCGCCGAAGCGTGGCGGGACGAGAAGAGGGGCAGTCTATCCCGCAGGTCCCGGCCGCGACGGTCCGGGGCCTCGTCGTTTCCGGGGGGTCGCGCTGATGCCGGCCACGGTGGTCGTCGGGCTGCAATGGGGCGACGAAGGCAAGGGCAAGACGACCGACCTGCTGGCCGAGTCGGTCAGCCACGTCGTGCGCTACCAGGGCGGAGATAACGCCGGACACACGATCGTCATCGGCGACGAGGTCTTCAAGCTCCACCTCGTGCCCAGCGGCGTCCTCTACCCGCACATCGTGCCGGTCATCGGCAACGGGGTCGTGGTCAACCCGCAGACGCTGCTCGACGAGATGGCCACGCTCGCGCAGCGCGGCATCGATACGGCGCGCGTCCGGGTCAGCACGGCGGCGCACGTGACGATGCCCTACCACGTGGCCCTCGACCGGGCCATGGAGGCGCGCCGCGGCGGCGGCAACATCGGCACCACCAACCGCGGCATCGGTCCCACGTACGCGGACCGGGCGGCGCGCACGGGCATCCGCATGGGCGACCTGCTCGACCCGCCGGCGATCCGCGTGGCCCTGGAGCGGATCCTGCCCGAGAAGAACGCCCTCCTCGTCGGCCTCCACGGCGGCGAGGCGATGGAGCTGGAGCCGCTCCTCGAGCGGGCGATCGCCTGGGGCGCGGCGCTGCGCGAGCACATCACCGACACGACCGGCCTCGTGCAGGCCGCGCTCGCGGCCGGCGACCACGTGTTGCTCGAGGGGGCGCAGGGTGCCCTGCTCGATCTCGACCATGGCACGTACCCCTACGTGACCAGCTCGAACCCGGTCGCCGGCGGCGCCTGCACTGGCGGCGGCGTGGGGCCGCTGCAGGTGGACCAGGTCATCGGCGTCATGAAGGCCTATGCCACGCGTGTCGGGTCGGGCCCCTTCCCGACCGAGCTGGGCGACCCCATCGGCACCTACCTGCTCGAGAAGGGCCGCGAGTTCGGCACGACCACGGGCCGCCGGCGCCGCTGCGGCTGGTTCGACGCCGTTCCGCTGCGCTACGCGGTCGCGGTCAACTCGGTGAGCAGCATCATGCTCAACAAGCTCGACATCCTCTCCGGCCTGCCCGAGGTCAGACTCGGCGTCGCCTACCGGCTCGACGGTGAGCTGGTGGACCGCTGGCCGCTGTCGCTGGCCGAGCTGGAGCGCGTGGAACCCGTGTTCGAGACCTTCCCGGGCTGGGAGGAGGACCTGGGCGGCGTTCG
>JBGPMJ010000051.1:0-10604 GCA_041486935.1 Candidatus Limnocylindria bacterium
CGCGCCGAGACGCGCGAGGTCTCGAACGACGAGGCCCAGGCGCTCGTCGACGCCGGCGCGCTCGTCATCGACGTGCGCGAATCCGACGAATGGGCCGAGGGCCACCTGCCCGCTGCCATCCACGTGCCGCGCAGCAACTTCGAGAGCCGCATCGAGATGTTCGCCCCCGAGCGCGATCGGCCGGTCGTCCTGTACTGCGCCGGCGGCACGCGCTCGGCCTTCGCCGCCCAGCAGCTGGGGGCCATGGGCTACACCGACGTGGTCAACATGGTCGGCGGCTTCCAGCAGTGGAAGACCGACGGCCGGCCCTGGACCAAGCCCGTGCGCCTCTCGGCCGAGCAGCGCCAGCGCTACAGCCGGCACCTGCTCATCCCCGAGGTGGGCATCGAGGGGCAGGCGAAGCTGCTCGCCTCGAAGGTGCTCTTCATCGGCGCCGGCGGGCTCGGCTCGCCCGCCCTGCTCTACCTCGCCGCGGCCGGCGTGGGCACGCTGGGCATCGTCGACTTCGACGTGGTGGACCTGAGCAACCTCCAGCGTCAGATCGTCCACACCACCGACCGCCTCGGCCAGAAGAAGACCGAGTCGGCCGCCGCCGCCATCCGGGCCATCAACCCCGAGATTCGCGTCGTGGCCCACGATGAGATGCTGGCCGACGACAACGTGGAGGGGCTCATCACCGGCTACGACGTGATCGTCGACGGCACCGACACGTTCGAGACGCGCTACACGCTCAACGACGCGGCCGTGCGGGCGGGCATCCCCGTGGTGCATGCCAGCGTCTTCCGCTTCGAGGGGCAGCTGACCGCGTTCGTGCCCTTCGAGGGGCCCTGCTACCGCTGCCTCTACCCGACGCCGCCGCCGCCCGAGCTGGCCCCCGGCTGCTCCGTGGCCGGCGTGCTGGGCGTGGTGCCCGGGACGCTGGGCATCCTCCAGGCGACCGAGGCCATCAAGCTGCTGCTCGGCATCGGCGAGCCGCTCGTGGGGCGCCTCCTCATCTACGACGCGCTCGACGGCACGTTCACCGAGCTGAAACTGCGCCGCGACCCTGCCTGCCCCGCCTGCGGGGACGGGGTCCGCGCGGCCATGGCGGCGACGGGGGCCGTCGGGGCGGCCGCCGTGACCACCTCTGCGGTGCCGGCATGAGCACCGTGCGCATCCCGCCCGTGCTGCGCGCCGTGGCCGGCAACCAGAAGCAGGTCGCCGTCGCCGGGAAGACCGTGGCCGCGGTCATCAAGGCCCTCGTGGCCGACTACCCGGGCCTGCGGGACCAGCTCCTGACGCCCGAGGGCGAGCTGAACCGCTTCGTCAACGTCTACCTCAACGACGAGGACATCCGCTACCTGGGGGAGCTGGCCACGCCGGTCGACGAGCGGGACACGATCGTCATCCTGCCGGCGATGGCGGGCGGAGGCGCCTGACGGTGGCCGTCCGGATCGTGCCGGACGCAGACGATCGTCCGCACGCGCACGAGGGCATGGCCCGCCACGGCGGGCGCTACCCCTCCATCGTCGATGCCATCGGGCACACACCGCTGGTCGAGATCCCCCGCCTGTGCCCCAATCCGAATGTCCGCCTCTACGCCAAGCTCGAGGGCCTGAACCCGACCGGCTCGGTCAAGGACCGCGTGGCCAAGTACCTCATCGAGGACCTCGAGGCTTCCGGCCGGCTGGGGCCCGACTCGATCATCATCGAGCCCACCTCCGGCAACACCGGCATCGCGCTGGCCATGATCGCCCGCCGGCGCGGGTATCGGATCGCCGTGGTCATGCCCGACAACGTGACCCAGGAGCGTCGGCAGCTGCTCACGATCTTCGGCGCCGAGATCATCGACTCCCCCGGGGCCAAGGGTTCCAACGGGGCCGTCGAGCTGGCCAAGTGGCTGGTCGAGAAGGACCCGCGCTTCGTCATGCCCTACCAGTACGGCAACCCGGCCAACCCGCGCGCCCACTACGAGACGACCGGCGTGGAGATCCTCGCCGACTGCCCGGAGGTGGACGTCTTCGTGGCCGGCCTCGGGACGGGCGGCACGCTGATGGGCGTGGGGCGGCGGCTGCGCGAGGCGAACCCGGACGTGCGTATCTACGCCGCCGAGCCGCTCCCCGGCGAGCTGGTGCAGGGGCTGCGCTCGATGGACGAGGGCTTCGTGCCCGAGATCTTCGACCCGGCGCTGATCGACGGGAAGTTCCTCGTCTCGAACCTGGAGGCGATCCGGGCGCTGCGCGCGCTGGGCGAGCGCGAGGGCATCTTCGCCGGCGTCTCGTCGGGCGGCGTGCTCGTGGCCGCGGCCCGCGTGGCACGCACGATGGAGCACGGCACGATCGTCGCGCTGCTCGCCGACGGTGGCTGGAAGTACCTCTCCGAGGGCCTCTGGACGCGCGACCTGGCCGAGATGGGCGAGGACATGGAGTCGCGCAGCTGGTGGTAGGCCGTGGGCCGGTGCCGGGCCCTGGGCCGGGAGCGCGCCAGGTGCCGGACCCGGCGCCCGTGCGCCTCCCGGTGGCGCTGCGCGACGAGCTGGTCGCGTGGGCGCGTGCCGGCTATCCGAACGAGGCCTGCGGCATCATCGCCGGCGACCGCGCCGCCTTCGATGGCGGCTCCGCGCTGCGCTTCCACGCCCTGGTCAATGCGGCCGCCTCGCCCTACCGCTACCTCATCGACCCGGGGGAGCAGCTGCACGTCATGCTCGCCATCGACGACGCCGACGAGGTCGTGTGGGGCATCTTCCACTCGCACGTCCGCTCGCCCGCCGAGCCCTCGCCTACGGACGTGGGACTCGCCTTCTATCCCGAGGCGCTCTACCTCATCTGTTCCCTGGCCGACATGGACGCGCCCGTCGTGCGCGCCTGGCGGATCGTCGGCGGCGAGGTGGCCGAGGTGCCGCTCGTCGTCGCATAGGCGTGGCGGCCAGGCCCGCATCGGCGTGCCGGCCAGGCCCGAATCGGCCCGGCATCCTCAAACGCACGCCTGGGGAGCGTTGGAAGCGCGATCCGCGCCCACGGGCCTCATGCGCACACCCGGCGCCCGGATGAGGGCGAATCGGGGCGTCGGGCGGCCGGTGAGACTTCTAACGCTCCGGGTGCGTTCGTATGAGCAGCCCGGCGCGGCAGACGCTACCCGGCGCGGCAGCGCAGCCCGGCGCCCAGTGCGGCGTCGCCCCGCGTTGTTTGTGGCGCACCAAACGGCGTGTCGGGGGCCTCCGAATCGCCGTGCGACCCCGTCTGCGGTCGCCGCCGGCGCGGTCCCACGCTCAGTTCCGTGCTCGCGATCGTGCCGGCGGTCGCCTTTCCACCCCCGGCGAGCCTCCGGATCCACGCTACGCACCGTTTGGGGTTCAGGGAAGAACGCCCGTGGCGACAGAACGCCCGCGGCGCCCGGCGCGGCAGGCTGCGCGCCTGAAGCGGCGGCCGAACGTATGGTATGGTATATGGCATGGAGAAGACTACCGTCTATCTGCCCGAGTCGCTGAAGGCCGCCCTCGAGCGGACCGCCGAGGCCGAGCAGCGTAGCGAGGCGGAGCTCATCCGCGAGGGCGTGGCGCTGGTCGTCGAACGGCACGCAGTTGGCGAGCCGACCATGCCGCTCTTCGATAGCCATCAGCCTGACCTCGCCGAGCACGTCGACGAGGCGATGAAGGGCTTCGGCGAGCGGTGATCCTGCTCGACACGAGCGGGCTGCTGGCGGCCATAGACAGCAGCCAACGCCACCACCGAGCGGCCGCAGCGGCCGTTCGTGCAGCGGTCGCCCCACGGATCCTGTCGCCCTTCGTCCTGGCCGAGCTGGACTACCTGCTCGCAACGCGCGTGGGCCGAGCAGCTCAGGACCGCCTCCTCGAGCAGGTCGAGTGGGGCGTCTATCGTCTCGAATGCTTCGATCAGGCGGACGTCGCGCGCGCCCGCGTCGTCCTGGACCGCTACCGCGATCTGGGATTGGGGATAGCGGACGCGTCGGTCGTGGTCTTGGCCGAGCGATACGGGACGACCGACGTCCTGACCATCGATGAGCGCCACTTCCGGGCGCTCCGCGGTCCGGGCGATCGACCCCTCCGCCTGCTGCCGACAGACGGCTGAGGATCAGCCGGGCCGTCAAACGCGCGCGAGCCTCTCGAGCTGCTCGAGAGCGATCGCGCGGACATCGCCGCGGATCGCAGGGTATGCGTCGTCCCCGGCGCGCACGCCGGTCGTCCGCAGCGCATCGAGTGTCCGATCGACCGCGGCCCGAGCGAGACGCTCGGGCATACCCCAGCCGCGGGCTTCTCGAACGAGGTGGTCGCACGTGATCTCGGTGATCACGAACTTGCCCGCCACCGACATCCCGAAATGCCGCTGGTTGATGAACGCCAGGGTCGGCGCGAGGTCGTACATCGGAGTCAGGCGCAGGCCGCCCGATCGATCGCGGAAGACGGACGTGTTCTTGGCATGCGCGTCCGTGTTGCCGAGCGCGAGGTTGACCGTGACGTGCTCCAGCAGGCGGACGAGTTCGACGCGCGGCTCGAACGCCCCGCGCTCGAGGACGGCGGCGAATCGAGCGTACGAGGGATGCCGGTCGTTCTCCGGATGCTCGGCGTACTTGATCTCGGGCGGGATCCCGAGGACCTGGCACATGTCCTCCTGGTGGGTCCGCCGTATGCTGCCGTCGAGGTCGATGGTTCGGTCGAATCTCGTGACCATGAGCGTGGGCACGTGGCCCTCGGCGACTATCACCTTCGCTTCGGCGGCGGAGGTGGCCGCAGCGGCCACGCGCAGCGCCCACGCTTCCGCGAGCGCCAGGCCCGGGTGATGGATCGGCTCAGGCTTCAGGATGTGCGTGCTCGGCGCGCCGTCGAGGGGCAGACGCCAGCGCTCACCGTCGCGGGCCAGCAGGAGCTTCGACTGTCCGCCGCCCAGCGACATGCGGACAGCGGCGTCCGAGTCGTACGGGCGCGCGGGCAGCTCATCGATGCGCTTCCAGACCTCCTCGTCGGTCAGCGCCTGGTAGCTCCCGGACTGCGGCGTGTGGCCTTGCGGCAGCACCGAGATCGCGCCAGCGCACTCCCACCCGATCCGCTCGAGCAAGCCCCAGGTGTCATCCGCCCGAAGGCCGAAGCGGGCAGCGATCCTGGTCCGCGGCTCCTCCTCCGGCAGAAGGTTCTCGAACCAGGCGCGGGTGAAGTCGGCTGGCCAGGGCGACCCGTCATCGGGGGCCCCGATGGCAAGACCGATCCGTGGTCGGGCCGGGAAGAACTGGGCTGAGCGCCGGCCGGCCGCTCGGATCTCGCCGACGGCCTGTTCGCCGAGCCAGACCCTGAGCGGCTCATCCAACCTGTGGCTCCTCGCCGCTGACGTCGACCGAGGCCCACTTGGGGACGACGACCGCCTTTGCCCCGAGCAGCGAGATCGCTCGCATGGCGACCGTGATCGCAACGGGCCGCCCGTGCTCCATCCGACCGACCGTGATCGGGTTCACGCCGAGCCACTCGGCCAGCTCGAACTGCGTCCAGCCGCGCTCCTTTCGGAGTCGGCGAACAGCGCGCCCAAGGTCCGCAGCGTTGAGGACTTCGAACGTGACCATCTCACTCCTGTCCAAGATTCGTGTGGCCTCTCAACTATCTGACTCAGAAGTGAGTATCGACCCGTAAGGTCCACATGTCAACGAGGAGTGGGATTTCCGGCCCGTACAGCGCGGACTGAGGGCCTGTAGCCGAATTCGTTGAGCACGGTCGGCGAGTGCTTCCGACGTTGATCGATCCTGTTTCGGCCTTGATCGGCCCCGCTCGATCGAGGCATTTCGGCCACAGGCCCTGAGACTGATTCCTCAGGCCGAGCGCCGCACCGTGGCCTCGATGAGGCCGTGCGGCTCGTCCGTGGCGACGAAGATCTCGCGGTCGTTCTCGAGGCCGAAGGGCGAGAGGTCGTACGTCCAGTGGTGGAGGTTGGGCAGGGCGAAATGGATCGTGTCGATGGCCGGCTCGGCCTCCAGGACCGCCTTGCCGATGATCCAGATGGACGTCTGCACGGCGGGGCTGAAGTGCTCGGCGAAGACGGTCAGCAGCGTCCCGCGTACGCGGTCGAAGGCCGCATCGAAGTCGACCCCCGCCCCGCCGTCGGCATAGCGCCAGGCCGCCGTCACCTTGGTGGCCATGATCCGGTCCTGGGTCTCCTTGAGCGTGGTGTAGCGGTCGCGCGGGAAGCCGGCGAAGGCCGACCCGGCGGTCTTCATGACCGTCAGCCCCTCGATGCCGGCCTCGACCGTGGCGTCGCCGCGGTCCACGGAGACGACGGCGGTCCGGGTCAGGTCGCCCTGGCGGAAGAAGGCGTCAGGGGCCGGCCCCCGGTTCGTGGCGATCGGGGCCCAGGCGTGCTCCTCGAGGGAGATCGTCGCCCGCTCGACCTGCTCGAAGCCGAGGAAGTGTCGCCCTAGCGTCAGTCCGAAGGCCTCGATCGACCCCGTCAGCCCGTCCTTGGCCAGGGCGTAGACGGTGTTCTTCATCGTGTCCGTGGGCACGACGAGCGACTGGTCGCCGTCCGTGTGCGCCGCGGCGAAGTCGCCCTCCAGGGCCACGGCCACCGTGAGGTCGCGCACGACGTGGCGGTCGGGCAGGCGCACGATCTTGACCAGGCGGATGCGCGCCTTGCCGTAGCGCGTCGGTCCCAGCTCGATCATCGGGTCCCTCCATCGGCGGCGCCCACGGGCGTCGCGAGCCTGTGCCATCGATCCTGTGCGATGTCGACCACCGCTTCCAGGGCGCGGGCGATCTCCGCCGACCGCTCGGCGGCGAGCGCGGCCTCGAACCCGGGCAGCAGCGCCGACCGTGGACGGCCGGCCACGAATACGCAGTAGCGGAAGCCGAAGCGCGCCTCATAGGCGGCGTTGAGCCGCTCCAACTCGGCGGCGAGGTCGGCCACGCCGCGGTCGTAGCCCTGCTCCGCAAAGGAGAGCGCGGAGACGCTCGCCGGCGCGGCGCCGAGGCGCGGGTGGGCGTCGATCAGCTCCAGCTGATCCGCCTCGGGCATCGACCGGGCGATCTCGCGCGCCCGGGCGAAGAGAGCGCCCGGGGAGCCGAAGGGTCGCGCGGCCGCCAGCCGGGCTAGGAAGCGCGGCGCGCCCTCGAAGAGCGGCGCCATCTGCGCTGCAAAGGCATCCGGCGCCAGCGCGTCCAACTCCTCGATGGCGGGCAGGGTCACGAGCCGCGATACGTCGAGAGGGCGAAGGGCGCCCGGATGAGCGGAACGTGGTAGCTGCGCGAGGCATCGGTCACGCGGATGTCCACGGCCAGGCGGCGGAAGAAGCCGCCCCCGTCGAGCTCGAAGCTGAGACGGTAGTCGCCGGGCTCCAGCGGCGCTCCAGCCAGCAGGTCCGCGATGCGGCCATCGTCATCGGTCGTGGCCGCGCCGACCGTCACCTCGCCACCGGCCACGAGCCGCGTCAACCGCACCCGGACACCCACCGCCGGGCGCCCGTGCTCCACGTCCAGCACGTGCGTGGAGATGGTCGGCAGCGTATCGGTCACGGTATCCTCCGGCGATGAGTGAACTGCAGATCCGCGTCGGGGACCTCCACTTTAGCGCCCGCTGGGAAGCCGATGCGCCGAACACGGTGGCCGCCATGCGGCGCCTGCTGCCGCTCCGCTCGAAGCTCATCCACTGCCGCTGGAGCGGCGAGTCGACGTGGATCCCATACGGCGACTACCGGCCGGGCATCGACTGGGAGAACCACACTTCGCACCCGGCGCCGGGCCAGCTCGCGCTCTATCCGGGCGGCATCAGCGAGTGCGAGATCTTCTTCCCCTACGGCGCCTGCACGACCTCGTCGAAGGTGGGCCAGCTCGCCGCGAACCACTTCGCCACGGTCGTGCCCGACGAGGGCTGGGCGGATCGACTGCGCGAGGTCGGCCGGCGCTGCCTCTGGGAGGGAGCGCAGGAGATCGAGATCGTCGAGGCGTGATCGACCTCATCGTCCGGGGAGGGACCGTCGTCACGGTCTCGGGGTCGTCGCGGGCCGACGTGGCCGTCGAGGGCGGGCGGATCACGGCGGTCGGGCCGGACCTGGGCGCGGATGCCCGGGAGGTCGTGGATGCCGATGGGCTGCTCGTGCTGCCGGGCGTCGTCGACGTGCACACGCATGTGCGGGTCGCCTCGGACGCGGAGCCTGACCGCTTCTTCGGGGACAGCGTGGCGGCGGCGTTCGGGGGCACGACGACCTTCCTCGCCTTCAACAACCCCGGCACCGGGGGATCCGCAGGTGCGGGGCGGACGCTGCTCGACGGCCTGCGCGGGTGGCGAGCCCGGACCGAGGGTGACGCGGCGGTGGACTACGCGGTCAGCCTCGTCATCACGCCGCAGCAGGAGGACGCCATCGCCGAGATGGCGGGGGCGATCGGGCTGGGGGTCCCGACCTTCAAGGCCTTCATGGTCTACGACTTCGGGGTGGACGACGCCACGCTCTACCGCGCGCTGGCGATGGCCGGGGAGAGTGGCGGCATGCTCCAGGTGCATTGCGAGAACGCCGTGCTGTTGGAGGCGCTGACCGCGCGGCACCTGGAGGCCGGCGAGACGGCGCCCCGGTATCACGCCTCGTCGCGGCCGCCCTACGTGGAGGCGGAAGCGACCGCGCGGGCGGTGGCGCTGGCACGAGCTGCCCGGGCGCCACTCTACGTCGTGCACCTCTCCTGCGGCGAGGCACTCGACGTTGTGCGCGCCGCGCGCGCGGAGGGGCGGCCCGTGTACGCGGAAACGTGCCCGGCCTACCTGACGCTCGACGAGTCACGCTACCTCCTGCCGCCCGAGGAGGCAGCGAAGTACGTCATCTCACCGCCCTTGCGCGAAGCGGGCCAGGGGGACGCGCTCTGGGAGGGGCTGGCCGACGGCTCGCTGGCGCTGGTGGGCACGGACCACGTGCCGGACCGTGTGGCTGTCGAGAAGCAGAGCTGGCGCGAATCGTTCGACCGCATCTCCAACGGCGCGCCGGGCATCGAGACGCTGCTGTCGCTGGTCTACTCGGAGGGGGTGGCGGTAGGTCGGATCAGCGTGGAGCGCATGGTGGACCTGCTCGCGACGACGCCGGCGCGGCTGTTCGGGCTACGCTCGAAGGGGTCCGTGGAGGTCGGGCGGGACGCGGATCTCGTGCTCTTCGACCCCGCCGCGCGGCGCACGATCCGCCAGGCGGACATGCACCACACCAGCGACTACACGCCCTACGAGGGCCGCGAGGTGGTTGGGACGGTCCGTTCCGTCGCCGTCCGCGGCTCATGGGTCGTGCGCGACGGTGCCTTCGTCGGGCGGCGTGGGTTCGGGCAGTTCGTGGAGCGCGAGCTGGAGCGCCTGAGCTGACCACGGCGCCGCCAGCCCCCTCCCGCGCCCCCGGGCCGCTCGCGGCCTCCCGCGCCCCCCGGATCCTCATACGAACGCACCTGGAACCGTAGAAGGCCGGGGGCTCTGCTGCTCCCTCATGCGAACGCCGCAGGCTCGGTTGAGTACGCACGGGCCGTTCCAGCGGGGCTCGTGGCTTCTAACGCTCCGTGGCCGTGCGTATGAGGATCAGGCGGTGCTTCAGGGACCCGGCAAGGACCAGGCAGCCTGATGAGCGGCCGATGATCGGCGGAAGGTTGGCGGTGTAGCGCGATCCGCCACGCTGCCGCGCATGAACTTCCAGCGTCTCGGAGCTGCCTGTCGCGCCGTTCGGCTGCGCAAGCGCTGGCGCCAGGACGACGTAGCAGCCGCCGCCGGCGTCTCCCGCGCCGCGGTCTCCCGGATCGAGCGCGGCCTCGCCGCCGAGATGACCCTCGCTACCCTCGACAAGGTCACGTCGGTGCTCGAGATCCGCATCGACCTGGTGCCCCGCTGGCGCGGCGGGGAGCTGGACCGGCTCGTGAACTGGCGCCATGCCGCGATGCACGAGCGCGTGGCGGAGCTTCTCGAGCGGGTTGGCGGCTGGGAGCTCGCGCCGGAGGTGTCGTTCGCCATCTACGGGGAGCGCGGCGTGATCGACATCCTGGCCTGGCATGTCGCCACGCGGACGCTGCTGGTCATCGAGCTGAAGACGGAGATCGTCGACCCCCAGGAGGTCGTGGGCACGCTCGACCGCAAGCGGCGGCTCGCCGCCCGCATCGCACGCGAGCGCGGCTGGGACCCGGCCACGATCGCGACGTGGCTCGCGGTGGGTGAGGGCATGACGAACCGTCGTCATGTCGAAGCCTCGGCGAACCTGTTCCGCACCGCCTTCCCGACCGATCGGCGGGCGATGCGAGCCTGGCTGCGACACCCGGTGGGCGCGGTCCGGGCGCTGACGTTCGTGACCTACTCCGGGCCCGCCGGCCAGCGTGCCCAGCTCGGGGCGCTGCGGCGTGTTCGACCTGCTCGACGAGCCCGCACCTGACGGCGAACCGTCGATCGGGCAGTTCACAGGCCCCGAGCGTCGGGAAGTCCGAGAAGTCCTCGCCCAGGACGAGCTTGTCGAGCCGCCCCGCACCTCCTGGACTCAGCCGATGATCCGGCGACCAACCACGACAGTCGGATGCGTTTCCCCAAGACTCAACGCGAGATGCTCGACCGCGTAGGCAACGAACTCAGGCGCCCATCCAGCGCCGCCTTGATCTCGACTCCTGTCATCCCGTCCTCGTCCTTGCCCGA
>JBGPMJ010000052.1:0-10435 GCA_041486935.1 Candidatus Limnocylindria bacterium
GCTCACGCCGGAGACCGAGGACCTCATCGACGACGCCGCGCTGGCAGCCATGAAGCCCGGCGCCTGGCTCATCAACGTCGCCCGCGGCCGCCTCGTGGACGAGCGGGCTCTCCTGCGGGCGCTGCGCGAGGGGCGCATCGGTGGCGCCGTGCTCGACGCCTTCCGTGACGAGCCCCTGCCGCCCGAGTCGCCCTTCTACGGACTCGACAACGTCATCGTCACGCCCCACACGAGCTGGTCGAGCGGCCGGGTGCTCGACCGCAGCATCGAGCTGTTCTGCGAGAACCTGCGCCGTTTCCGGGCCGGGCAGCCGCTGCTCAACGTGGTCGATCCCGGGCTCGGTTACTGACCATGCAGGTCGCCATCGTCGGCCTGGCCGGTTCGGGCAAGACGACCGTCTTCAACACGCTCACACGCGGCCATGCCGAGACCGGCGGGTATGGTGGCGTGACCGTCAACGTCGGCGTGGTCAAGGTCCCCGACGAGCGGCTCAAGCGCCTCACGGCGCTCTTTCACCCGAAGCGCGAGGTGCCCGCTGACGTGACCTACCTCGATCTGCCGGCCCCGCCGCCGGCAGTCGACGGGGGTGCGGGCGCCAACGACATGCCCGCCGAGGCGCTGGCGCGGCTGCGCAACGCCGACGCGCTGCTGCACGTCGTGCGCGCCTTCGAGGACCCCGCCGTGCCCCACCCCAGTGGCAGCGTGGACGCCTGGCGCGACCTCGAGCATCTCGACCTCGAGCTCACCCTGGCCGATCTGGCCATGGCCGAGAAGCGGCTCGACAAGCTGCGCACGACCGGCCGGCACGGCACGCCGTCCGAGCGCGAGGCGAACGAGCGCGAGTTGGCCGTCCTCGAGCGCATCGTGCCTGGTCTCGCCGCCGGCACGCCCATCCGCGATATCGGGCTCGACGGCGACGAGGCCAAGATCGTGCGCGGCTTCCGCTTCCTGACCGAGAAGCCGGTGCTCGTGCTGCTCAACGTCGGGGAGGCGGACCTGGCGCGCGCGGCGGCCCTGACCGACGCCGTCGGGGTGCGCTACGACCACCGGCAGAGCCTCGTCGACGCGCTCTCGGCGCGCATCGAGATGGAGATCGGGGAGCTGGACGAGGAATCGGCGGCGGTCTTCCGCGAAGAGCTGGGCCTGGCCGAGTCGAGCCTCGACCGCGTCATCCGCCTGAGCTACCGTCTGCTCGGGCTGATCAGCTTCTTCACCGTCGGCCCCGACGAGACGCGCGCCTGGACGATCCACGACGGCGACATGGCCGTGGACGCCGCCGCGGCCATCCACTCAGACCTCGCGCGCGGTTTCATCCGGGCCGAGGTCGTGCTCTGCGAGGACCTCCTGGCGCTGGGCTCGATGGCCGAGGCGCGCAAGCACGGGAAGCTGCGCGCGGAGGGCAAGACGTACCGCGTGCGCGACGGGGACGTGATCGAGATCCTCTTCAACGTCTGAGCCCGCCGCGTGGGCATGCCTCGGTCAGTTGAGGTCCGGCGTGCGATCCATGTCCACGACCAGCGAGCGGAAGCCGGTCCTCGCCCCGTCCTCGTCCTCGTCCTCGTCCTCCTCGTCTCCGGCGTCGCCCTCTTCGAGCCCCACCACGGCGGTCTCGCCCTCCTCGCCCGAGACGAGGACGGCGACCCGCAGCCGGGCGTCGTGGATGAAGGTGAAGCCGTGACGACGTTCCAGCTCGTTCGCCACGGCCTCGACGAGCGTATCCTCCCCGAACGACCGCAGGACGGCGGAGCGCGCCTCCAGGACGAGTTCGAGGAACTCCTCCTCGTCGAACTCCTCGTCGTGGACCAGCAGGACATCGCTGAGGAGGTCGGCGTCGCCCTCATGGAGCTCGTAGAAGTACACGGCATCTCCGGAAAAGTCGGCTGGCGGGCTCAGGCTACACCGGCCCGGCCGCGCGCGTCCGGGGGGTCGTGGTGACGGCCGTCCCGCCCGAGGTCCTGCACGTCGGCTCGGCCTGTCGGGACGTGGCCCCGGACGACCCCCGCGGCTGGCGCCTCGGTGGCGGCGTGACGTACTCGGCGCTGACCACTGCGCGGCTCGGCCTGCGCACCGCGGCCGTGGTCGGCGTGGAGGCCGAGGCCCGCGGCGCCGCCGAGCTCGACCTCCTGCGTGGAGCCGGCGTGGACCTCATGCTCGTGCCGCTCCCCGAGGGCCCCGTCTTCCTCAACGAGGAGACGCCGGTCGGGCGTCGCCAGACGTGCATCCGGCCGGGGGTGCCCCTGCTGGTCCCGCCGCTACCGGAGTCCTGGCAGCGCGCCAGCGCGTGGTCGATGGTCCCGGTCGCGGGCGAAGTCAGCGACGACTGGGCGGCAGCGATCCCGGCCGAGGCCATGGTCAGCGTCGCCTGGCAGGGGTTCCTGCGCCGGCTCGTGGCCGGGGAGCTGGTCAGCCGCAAGCCGCCGCAGGCGTCGCCGCTGCTGCGGCGGGCGGACATCGTCGGCGCCAGCCACCACGACCTGGACCCGGCCACGTCGCTGGAGTCCCTTTTCCCGTTGCTCGGGCCCGGCGCCCACCTGCTCATCACGCAGGGATGGGAGGGTGGCCTGCTGATCGCGCTCGGCGAAGACGGGCCCACCGAGACGCTCCGCTACCGCGCTGCGGAGACCGACGGCGAGGTGGATCCGACCGGCGCGGGGGACACGTTCCTCGCCGCGCTCCTCTCGACGGCCGTGCACCACGGCATCGGCGGGCACCAGCGCCGTCGTCTCGACCTGCGGGTCGCGGCGGCCGCCGGCTCGCTCGTCGTGGAGGCGCCGGGCCTGGCCGGGGTCGCCGACCGGGATGCCGTCCGGATGCGCATGGTCCGCGAGCGGGTCCGCCGCTTCGTCGAGCCCAGCGCAGCCGACCGCGTGGGCTCCTACCGGGACGGGGACTGGCGGGAGGCCCTGGCCGCCTCAGCCGCGCGGCGGCGCGGTCGAACCGCGCACGACGAGGTGCACAGGGAGCGTCTCCGCTCCGGGTGACGGTCGGTCCCCGCCGATGAGCGCCCGCACGGCCCAGCGCCCCATGTGCTCGGTCTGCTGCGCGATCGTCGTGAGCTGCGGGTCCACGTAGCGGGCCATGTCGATGTCGTCGAAGCCGACGACGCTGACGTCGCCGGGGACGGCCAGGCCCAGCGCCCGCACGGCGCGCAACGCGCCGATCGCGGTCAGGTCGTTGTAGCAGGCCATCGCCGTGGTTTCCGGGGCCAGCCGCAGCAGCTCGCGCGCTGCCCGTTCCCCGCCTGCGACGTGGCCGTCACCCTCGACGACGACGAGCGTCCGCTGGTCGACCCCGGCGTCGGCCAGGGCATCCAGGATCCCGGTGTGTCGTTCCGCGGCGGCCGCATGCGGCCGCGGACCGCGGATGTGCGCCAGGCGCCGGTGCCCCAGGCCGAGCAGGTGCGCTCCGGCCTGGCGCCCGCCGTCGCGGCTGTCGCTGAGGATGGCCGGCAGGCGCCCCTCGGCGTCGGCGCAGTTGACCAGCACCGCCGGTAGCGGGGCCGTTGTGAGCCAGCGTCCGTGGCGTTCGGTCAGCGCGCTAGAAGCCACGATCATCCCGTCCACGCGGCGGCTGGCCAGCAGCTCGAGGTAGGCCGCCTCCCGCTCCGGGTCGTCGGCGCCGTTGCAGAGCAGGACGGTGTAGCCGGCCTCGCGGGCCGCGTCCTCCACGGCCCGCACGAGGTCGGGGAAGAACGGGTTGGCGATGTCGGTGATGATCAGGCCCAGCGTGCGGGTCGCCCGGCGCTTCAGCGACTGGGCGACGCCGGACGGTCGGTACTGGAGCTCCCGCACGACGGCCAGCACACGCTGTCGGGTCTCCGGCCGCGCCCCGGGCATCCCCGCCAGCACGCGGCTGACGGTCGCGATGGAAACGCCCGCCCAGGCCGCGACCTCGGCGATGGTCACCGGCATCGGGTGCTCATCCTCCTGCCGGTGGGCCGTTCAGCCGGCCGGGGGCGGCGGCACCTCGGCCGGCGGCAGCACGGTGCGAGCCACCCGTGCGCCGGCGTCATCGCGCCCCAGCTCCTCCAGCTCCCGGGCCAATTCGTTCAGCTCCGCACCACCGCCCATGAGGCGGAGCAGCTGCTCGAGATCCACCTCGCCCCGCCGGTACGTCCCCGCCAGCCGACCGTGGTTGAGGATGGTGAAGGTGTCGCCGATCGGCAGCGCGTGTTGCACGTTGTGGGTGATGAAGATGACCGCCAGCCCGCGGCTGCGCGCGCGTAGGACGTGGCGCAGGACGATAGCTGCTTCCTTGACGCCCAGCGCGGAGGTCGGCTCGTCCAGGATCAGCACCCGCGCCCCGAAGTACTCGGCGCGAGCGATGGCCACGGTCTGGCGCTCGCCGCCCGACAGTGTCCCGACCAGCTGCGAGGTGTCGCGCACCTCGATGCCGATCTCACGCATCTGCGCTCGAGCGATGTCGTCGCTGGCCGCCAGGTCGAAGCGCCGGAACGGTCCGCTGCCCCTCGTCAGCTCGGAGCCGAGGAAGAAGTTGCGGGTGATGCTCATGAGCGGCATGACCGCGAGGTCCTGGAAGACGGTGGCGATGCCCCGGTCCAGGGCATCGCGTGGCGAGGCGAGCTCGAGCGGCTGGCCGTCCATCAGCAGCGTGCCGGAGTCGGGCTGGTAAACGCCCGAGAGCAGCTTGATGAGGGTGGACTTGCCGGCGCCGTTGTCGCCCAGGAGGCAGTTGACCTCGCCGGCGCGCACGCTCAGCGAGACGTCCTCCAGGGCGATGACGCGACCGAAGTACTTCGAGACGCCGCGCGCCTCGAGGACGGGAGGTGCTGTGCCGCTCATCTGCGTGCCTCCGATGCCCGCCGCCGGAGATAGTCGTTGACGATGACGGCCGCCAGGAGGAGGCCGCCCAGCACGACCTGGTACCAGTCGGTGTTGAAGCCGGGAACGAAGAAGATGCCCAGCTGCGTGATGCCGAGCGTCAACGCTCCGAACATCGAGCCGAGCGCCGAGCCGAAGCCGCCCGACAACGCCGTGCCGCCGATGACGGCGGTGATGATGGCCTCGAACTCCTTGTTCTGGCCGCGCAGGACGTCCGCGCTGCCGACGCTCATGACCTGGATGGTGGCCAGCAGGGCGGCTGTTGCCGCGGTGCACATGAAGAGCGAGATCTTGACCCGGGCCACGGGCACGCCGAGGTTCCGTGCGGCGGTGGCCGAGCCGCCGGTCCCGAAGATCCAATTGCCGAAGCGGGTGCGCATGAGGACCCAGGTGGCCAGGCCGGCGATGATGATCCACCAGAGGATCTCGATCCTGAAGTCGGCCCTCCCGCCGCCCGGAAGGGTGATCGAGAGCAAGGTGGCGTTGAACAAGGCGGCGAACGGGTCGCCGGCGATCTTGTCGTTCACGCCGCTGACGACGGTCAGGTTCGTGATCGCCCGCGTCGCCCCGATCGAGCCGCCGCGCAGGATGAAGAGCGAGGCGAGCGTCACGAGGAACGACGGCAGCCCGGTCTTCACGACGATCCATCCTTGCAGGAAGCCCCAGCCCATGGCGAAGGCGAACGTGATGATCACGGCCAGCCAGACCGGCAGCTGGAATTGGACGAGACAGAGGGCGAGCACGAGGCCGGCGGCGCCGATCATCGAGCCGATCGAGAGGTCGAACTCGCCGGCGATCATGAGCAGGGATACGGTCGCGCCGAGGATGCCGATCTGCGCCGCGACCTGGAGCTCACCGGCGATGCCACGGGGCTCCAGGAAGCCCTTGCCGCCCGTGAGCAGGAGGAAGACGAGGAAGACGAGGATCGTCCCGGCGACGGCGCCGAACTCGGGACGGTTGAGGAAGCGGCGCAGCGGGTTGACCCGCCGCGTGCGGGCCGGGACTGCCGGGGCGTCTGCCGTGCTCATGCTCGACCCTCGGTAGCTCGACGGGGCCGACTCGCGCCGGCCCCGTCGGGTGTCACATGGTTGGCCCGATGGCGATCGGGCCTGCCTGTTAGCGGATGCCCTTGGCGCTCAGGTCGATGACCTGCGCGGCCGTGTCCTTGGTGACGAAGCCGGGGCCCGTGAGGACCACGCCGCCGCCACCGGGCATGAGCCCGTACAGCTTGTAGAGGGTGAGGTAGACGATGGGCAGGTAGCCCTGCAGGTACTGCTGCTGGTCGATGGCGAAGAGCATGTTGCCGTCGCCGAGCGCCTTGAGGACGTCCGGCGAGAGGTCGAACGTGGCGAGCTTGATCTTGCCCAGCTGGCCGGCCGACTCGAGGGCCTTGAGCGCCGGTGCGGCGCCCGTCGGTCCGAGGGTCATGATGCCGTCGATACTCGGGTCGGCAACGAGGGCCGCCCCGATCTTCTGCTCGGCACCGGTGGGATCGGTGAGGGTGACCTGGAGTACGGTGACCTTGCCGCCGGTCAGGCCGTCGGTGAAGCCCTGGCAGCGCAGGTCGAGGGCGGCGTTGCCGACCTCCTGGTTTACGCAGATGGCGTTCTTGACGCCCGCTGCGGCCATCTTCTCGCCGCCGCCCTTGCCGGCCTCGTACTCCGTCTGGCCGACGTGGATGAGGATGCCGAGCGCCTTGTAGGTATCGCTCCCCGAGTTCATGCTGATGACCGGGATGCCGGCCTCGATGGCCTTCTTGATGCTCGGCCCGAGGGCCGTCGCATCGGGCAGCGAAACGACGAGCCCGTCGGGCTTCTTGGCCACGGCGGCGTCGATGAGCTGCGCCATCTTGACCATGTCGAAGGTGTCCGGGGCGCTGTAGTTGGCCGTGACGCCCATGTCCTTGGCGGCCTGCTTCACGCCGTTCGCGGCGACCGACCAGAACGGGTCGGAGGCCTGGCCGTGCGTCACGACCTCGATGACGATCTTGGCGCGCTCGGGGTTGGGGGTGCTGCCCGTGCTGGTTTGCTGGCAGGCGCCCGCGATGAGGCCGACGATGGCCAGGGACGCCATAAGGGTCCGGAACTTCATGTGCTCTCCTCCTCGGGTGTCCGACCGGCGGCCGGGCACTTCGTTCGTTGCCGATAGCTGGTGGGGACTCAAACCGAGGACCCCACCTCCTTTCGGGCCTCCACCGGCTGCCCGCACATCATCCGGCGATCTCGGCGACGCGCACCGGACGATGCTGCTGCAGTGACAATGTAGCGGCCTCTGCAACCCTCAGCGCGGCCAATCCGTCGGCAGCCGTGCAGGGGCTCGGCAGCTCCCCGCGCGCGACGCGCAGGAAGGCCGCGAATTCGTCGCGATAGGCCGCTTCGAAGCGCACCAGGAAGTCGCGCCAGGCCGGGCCGGCCGGCGGCGGGACGCCGGGCTCGACGGAGCGCATCGGCGTGTGTGGACCGAGCCCCACGCTGACACTGTCCCGGGAGCCGAAGAGCTCGGCGCGGATGTCGTAGCCCAGCGGGTCGTGGCGGGCCACGGTCATGGCGCCCACGGCGCCGTCGGCCATGGTCAGCGTGACCGCCGCGGTGTCCACGTCGCCGTACTTCGCGAAGACCTCGAAGCCGCGCACGGCGCCCACAGCGTAAACCTCCGCCACCTCGCCGCCAGTCAGCCAGCGGATGACGTCGAAGTCGTGGATGGAGAAGTCGCGGAAGAGGCCACCCGAGACCGGGATGTAGGCCTCGTGCGGTGGCGCCGGGTCGTGGCCGGCGAGGCGGAAGGCGTAGAGCGTGCCCAGCTCGCCCGAGGCGAGGAGGCGGCGCGCTTCGGCGTAGCCGGGATCGAAGCGGCGCTGGAAGCCGACCTGGAAGGGGATGCCGGAGGCGGCGACCTCGGCCGCGATGGCGATGGTGCTGGCGAGGTCGCCGGCGAGCGGCTTCTCGCAGAAGGTCGGGATGCCGCGGGCGATGCCGCGCCGGATGAGCGCCGCGTGCGCGTCGGTGGCGGCCGCGATGACGAGGGCCTCGGCGCTGGCGATGGCCTCGTCGAGATCCAGGGCGCGCCCGCCCACCTCGCTCGCCACGTCGGCGGCACGCGCGGCATCCGTGTCGGAGACGGTCAGCTCGACCCCGGGCAGCTCGGACAGGAGGCGGGCGTGCAGCCGGCCGATCCGGCCGGCGCCGAGGAGCGCGACGCGCATCACCGGTGACGTCACTCGATGCTTTCCTACTGCGACGAAGGCCGCCTCCGCCGAACGCGTAAACGATTTCGTCCGCGGCCTATATTCCGTTCGCGTGTGGGTCATGTCAACCGCCGCACTCGCCCGGCGTCCGAGCGCGCGCGACGGTGGAGCCGCGCCAGCCGCCGCGCGAGATCCCGCTCCGCCGCGTGCAGCGGGATGCCCACCGCGCGACGTCGCTCCACGATGCGCAGCGCACGCAGTGCCGCCTCCATGGCGCCAGCGGGGTCGCGCGCGCGGTGCTCGCGGTGTTTGGCGAGGGCGATCCAGGCCCAGATGGCGGTGCTGCCGCCGCGGTCGGCGAGCGCGCGCCAGGCGGCCTCGGCCTCGGCGTGGCGCCCGCTGCGTGACAGGAGGCGGGCGGCCTCGGCGGCCAGCGTGTCGCGATCGAGCCGGGTGGGCGCCGGCTCTCGCTCGTCCCATGCGGCGAGCGCCTCCGCGTAACAGGTGAGCGCTTCGTCCTGGCGGCCGTCGCGCCGGAAGACCCGGGCCAGCGAGGCCACGTCCCCCGGATGGGCCGAGCGGCGCCGCTCCGGGTCCGCCAGCCGCTCGCTCATCTCGCCCAGCAGCCGGCCCAGCGAGACGATGTCCTCTCGGTTGTGCGCGAGGACGTCCGCCAGGAGGGCGGCACGCCCCGTACGCAGCCAGGCGAAGTAGCGCTCCGGGATGAGGGCGCCGGGCAGGTCGCCGTGACGTCGCACCCCGGCCACGCCGGCCTCCACGCTGGCCAGGCGGGCATCGGGCAGCCGGTGTCGCCACAGCTGACGGGCGATGGGCAGCAGGTCGAGATGCCCGGCGGTGACCGGTGGTGGTCGCCGGTGCAGCCGGTAGCGCGCGACGAGCAGCGGCCAGTCGAAGGCACGGCCGTTGTAGGTGACGAGCCAGGCGTCGGCGGGGATCTCGGCCTCGAGCGCGGCGAGGAGCGCGGGTTCGTCGGCGTGATCGGGCAGCACGAGCTGACGGACGCGGAAGGACGCCCCGTCCCAGCGGCCGATGCCCACCAGGAAGGCGAGCGTGCCGGCCGCGCTGCCCAGGCCCGTCGTCTCCGTGTCGAGGTAGACGAGCGGGCGCTCCATGTCGACCGGGTAGGGGAGGCGGGCCAGCCCGTCGAGGGTCATCGGCAGCGGCGTGACGCGCTCCACCACGACGACCGGCCCGCCCGCGCCTTCCTCCACGATCCCGCCGAGCCCCGCCGCGAGGTGCATCGCGCGCGCCCGCGGATCCGTACTCGCGACGGCGCGACGCGGCGCCGGTGACGGGAGCTCGGCCGCAGTGATCAGCCGCCGGTCGAGGGCCCGCAGTCGCTCCAGGCGGCGTGCCAGCAGCGTCGAATCCCGGTCCATGCCGGGCACGCTGGACGAGCCGCGTGCCAGCTCGTGCGTCACGCCGCCGGCGCGCCGGCGATCTCGGCCCGGGCGCCGCCGAGCAGCGCCAGGAGCCGAGCGGCGAGCCGCTTGCCCTCGCCGCCCGTCTCGAGACGCGGCCCCGTGCAGGCCGGGCAGCCCGCGTCACAGGGGCAGTCGGCGACGAGGTCGCGGGCCCCGGCCACCAGCTCGGCATGGCGCTCGAACAGGCGCGCCGCCAGGCCGACCCCGCCGGGCACGCCGTCGTACAGGTAGATGACCGGTCGCTCGGCGTGCGGCGAGCGCACCTGCGAGACGAGCCCGAGGTCCCGCGGATCGCTCATGAGCAGGACGCTGGCCACCGTCTGCAGCGCCCGACCGGCGCCCACGAGGGCCACGTCGAGCTCGTCGCGCCGCCAGCCGGCGACCGCGGCCGGGTCCACGGCCACCCAGTACGCCGTCGTGTGCAGCTCCAGCTCGGGCAGGTGGATGCGCCCCCAGCCGAGGTTCTCCAGCGACTCCAGGCGCAGCTTCTTGTAGATCGTGGCCAGGCTGCTGACCATGACCTCGCCGTGGACGCGCTCGCCGCCCGGGACGCCGTCCGATGCGAAGGCCTCCAGCGGCTTGAGCGTCACGGCCAGCTCCGCCTGCGTGAAGTGGTCCACGTCGACGGGGCGCACGTAGGCCTTGCGCTCGTCCCAGTCGAGCCGGTCCACGTGGTACTGGCGCGACTCGTGGAGGTAGATGGCGCCCTCGTGGACGAGCGTCGGGGCGGAGAAGAGGTCCACCTCGCCCACCACGCGCGGCCGGTCCCCGCCGGTGTCGATGATGAGCACGTTGCCCGGCGACGCCACGCGCAGCGAGATCTCCGAGGCCGGGAAGTTCTCGCTCGCCCAGTACCACCGCCCGTCCGCCGCCTGGCGCACGTGGCCGTCCTCGGCCAGGAAGGCCAGCAGGTCGTCCGCCGCTGCGGCGCCGAAGCGCTCGCCCGGCTCGAAGGGCAGCTCGAA
>JBGPMJ010000053.1:0-10298 GCA_041486935.1 Candidatus Limnocylindria bacterium
GCCCCGTCGGTGGCGATGAGCTTCTGCGGACAGCCCTTCGCCTCGGCCTCCTTCAGGCAGCGCTCAAGGTCGGCCATGTCGTTGTTCTCGTAGCGCCAGCGCTGCGCCTTGCACAGGCGCACGCCGTCGATGATCGAGGCGTGGTTCAGCTCGTCGCTGACGATCAGGTCGCCCTCGCCGGTGATGGTCGGGATGACGCCGCTGTTGGCGGTGAAGCCCGACTGGAAAGTGAGCGTCGCCTCCACGTGCTTGAAGATCGCGAGGCGACGCTCCAGCTCCTCGTGCAGCTCCATGGTGCCGGCGATGGTGCGCACGGCACCCGACCCGACGCCCAGCTCGCGGGTGGCCCTGAGCGCCGCCTCGACGAGGTGGGGGTGCGTGGCCAGGCCGAGGTAGTTGTTCGAGGAGAGGCTGATGACGGGCCGGCCGTCCATGACCGTGCGCGGCGCCTGCGGGCCGCTCATGACGCGCAGCGGGCGGTAGAGGGCCTTCGCCTTCAGGTCGGCGATCTCGTCGCCCAGGTAGGCCAGGGGGTCGGTCCGCGCGGACGTCGTGCCCATCGTGCTCATCGCTCCTGCGGCAGCAGGACGACCTTGCCGGCGTGCCCGGCGGCCACCAGGTCGAACGCGCGCTGGTAGTCCGCCAGCGGCATCCGGTGGGTGATGATCGGCGTGATGTCGAGGCCCTCCTCGAGCAGCGCCGTGGTGCGGTACCAGGTCTCGAACATGCGCCGTCCGGTGATGCCGTAGACGCGGATGCCCTTGAAGATGACCTCCTCCGAGAGGTCCAGCGTGGCCGGCCGCGCGTGCGTCCCGAGCAGCGAGATTCGGCCGCCGTTGGTGAGTGCCGCGAGGCCCTGGTGGAGCGCCGACTCCGCGCCCGACATCTCCAGCACGACATCCACGCCGTCGCCACCGGTGTGCGCGCGCAGGCGAGCCGCCACGTCCTCGCGCGCGTCGATGACCTCGTCCGCGCCCATCGCGCTGGCGATGGCCAGGCGCTCGGGGTTGATGTCGGTGGCGAAGACGTGGCGGGCGCCGGCGAGCCGCGCGATGGCCACGGCCATCAGGCCGATCGGCCCGCAGCCGAGCACGGCCACGCTCTGTCCGGCGATCTCCTCCACGAACGCGGCGTGCACGGCGTTGCCCATGGGCTCCTGGAGGGCGGCCACCTCCGGCGCCAGGCCCTCGCTGACCCACGCGTTCGTCTCGGGGATGACCGCGTACTGGGCGAAGGAGCCGGCGGCGTGGACGCCGAGGATGCGCAGGTTCTGGCAGACGTTGGCGCGCCCCGTGCGGCACTGGTAGCAGGTCCAGTCCACGAGGTGCGTCTCCGCGGCGACCAGATCGCCCAGCTTGACGCGGCCGGCCCCCGGGCCGTGGGCCACCACGAGGCCGGCCATCTCATGGCCGAAGACCATCGGCGGCGGGCCGAAGTTCTCCTGCGCCCAGGGGTCCCAGCGCTCGATGTGGACGTCCGTGCCGCACACGCTGGCGGCCAGCACGCGCACGAGCAGCTCGCCGGGTCCGGGCTCGGGGACGGGCACCTCGCGCAGCGCGGCGCCCGGCGCGGCCGTCTCCTTGACCAGGGCACGCATCGTCCGCGGCAGCGGCTCGGTCGCGCCCGCATCCATCGTCAGGTCCGATCTTTCAGCGCATGCATCCGCCACGCTCTGGCGCGGACGGTGTGTCAGTCCATTGCTCCGCGAAGGTCATGGCCTGCTGCGGATCGAGCGTGTCGACGAGCATGGCGCGGTCGAAGGCGACGAACGCGAAGCGGGTTGACATCTGGTCGAAGCGGGCCACGAGGACCTTGTTGGGCACGCCGCAGACGGTCGCCCCCTCCGTGGTCGGGGTGTCGTCGAAGACCTGCTTCAGCGCGGCCATCTCCGCGTCCGACGGGCAACTCTTGCCGTCCGCGCCGCAGCTGTACAGGACCATCACGAAGCCGTGCTCGAGGTTGTGGATCCATTGCTGGGGCACCACGGCATCCGTCGGACGGTACAGGGCTCGCGGCAGCGGCGCCTTGCCGGCGACCGACCAGTGCGTGCCGGAGCCGGGCGGGCAGTAGGGGTAGTGCACCGTCCCCGAGTTCTCGCGAACGTGGTCCCGGCCGAGGTCGCTCACGACGAAACCCAGCCGCTGCGTCGGCGCTGGCTCGGGCGCCGTGGTCGGTGCCGGGCTGGGCGCCGGCGTGGCCGAGGGGCCGGGCGTGGGGCTCGGCGGGGGCGCCGGGGGCGACGGGGTGGCGGTCGGGACGGGGTCCGTGGGACCCGGCGTCATCAGGGAGTCGCAGGCATAGGCCGACTGCGTGGACGACTGGAGGAAGAGCGCGCCCACCGCGAGCAGGCCGAGCCCGGCGAAGCCGAAGAGGATCAGCCCGCCGAAGCGGTCGAGGAAGGTCCGCTGCCGGGAGGTCGCGCGACGGCTGCGCCGGCCGGCGCGGGGGCTGCCGGAGGCATTGCTGGACGACCGCGCGTCGAGCTCGTTGGTGCGGATCCGGTCGCGCTCGCGGCGTGAGGGCTTGGCCACGGGTTCCTCGTTCGGTTGGTTAGCCGGCGCCGCGTGACCGCGGCGGCCGAGGGATGGGGACGGCGCAAGGGTACCGCAGTCGCGCGGTCTGCTCGATCGTCCGCGGCGTCACGGCTCCGCGAACCAGGCGCGGGACTCCGGTCGGCGCAGGCCGCGGAAGAGGATGAGCGACAGCGCCAGCGCGAAGGCCGCCCCGGGCAGACCGGCGAACGCACCGAGGACCGCGATGAGCGGCACGGTGAGGCTGGCCAGGCCCAGCGAGAGCATGTACGCCGCCTGCTTGCGCTGCAGGACGAGCGTGATCGTGAAGATGAGGTAGGCCAGCAGCAGCATCCAGACGAGGCCGATGCCCGAGACCGGCGCCTCGACCGCCTGCTCCACCACGAGCGGCAACGTGAGGCCGAGGAAGGCGAGCACGAGGAAGGCGTAGAGGATGAAGACGCGCACGCCGTTGGGCATGGCACGGAGAGTCTGGAGCATCGGCGCGATGGTAGCGCCGGGGCCGTGGCGGTGCGTCTCGCGTGGCTGTGGGCCCGCCTCCGGGATATGCATCTGGCGGGTCTAACGCGCGGCCAGCCTGGTCCGTGCGCGGCCGAGCCGGCTCCGTGCGCGCGCCCCGCCCTGTGCTGAGCGCGATCGAGCGACCGGACGCTCACCGTGCCGGGTGACCCGAGCGGAACACCTCGCGAGGCACATACCACCCGCCGAGTGCATGCCGCGCGGGCGGGCGCGGCGGCGGCGGTCGGGCCGGGCCGTGGGCGGGCCGCGGGGACGGGGCAATGGGGCGGCGGGCCACGAGCCGCCGCCACTCTCTTAGCACGCTGCGTGCTCGTATGCGGTCACTTACCCGCCGTTTGCCACGTCCCAGCACGCCACGTGCTGAGCGGCGGTGAATCGGGCCGGATCGGGCTGCCGGCCGCGCCTACGATTACGCCACGTGCTATGCGGCCGGAACGGGGCGGGGCGGCGGCGTTTCTGCGCCTCAGTCCGGGACGCACTCGTATGTCGGGACCCAGGGCCGCTTCCGCCGTTTCGTGGTTCGCTCGTCGGTCGGTCGAGAGGGCGCGTCACCCCTCGTGCCCGACGCGGCCCGAGATCCGTCGCATTCCGGTACGCCTCGCACTCGCGCGCGGAAACGTAGCCGCGCGAAGTCGCACGAATGACGGGCGCCGGCGGGACGCTACGCGGCGATCTCCCCGGCCAGCTCGGCTGCCACGGCGGCCACGGCATCCGGCGGCAGGAGCGTGCCCGCCTCGCGGCGTAGCTGCTCGACCGCGGCCGCGGGGGAGGCCGCCTCGCGCCCGTCCCAGGGAGCGACGAGGCTGCAGTAGCGCTCGACCGCGACGTAGAGGCGCACGGCGGGCGACATCGTCTCACCGCGGATGCCGTCGGGATAGCCGCTGCCGTCCCAGCGCTCGTGGTGGTGGCGCACGACCTCGGTCACGGCGTCCAGCTCGCGGAAGGGCTCCAGCAGGCTGGCCGCGATGACCGGATGGGCGAAGGCGATCGAGCCGCTCGTGGCATCGCGGCCGTCGTCGGCGGCGAGGCGGCCGATGTCCGTGATCAGCGCGGCGGCCTCCAGCGCGACGAGCGCCTCGTCGCGCAGCCCGAAGCGCGGCCCGACACGCAGGCACAGCTCCGCGACGCGCGCGTTCGCCTCCGCGAGCCCGGGTGCCTGCGCCCGCAGCAGCTCATGCAGCGGCCGCACCAGGGCGATCAGGTCCACCGGCCGGCGCGGGTCCGCGGTGCGATCCTGGGCGGCCGCGCGCACGACCTCCTCGAGGGTGTCGCGCATCTCGCGCACATGGGTGGGCAGGTCCGCCGCGGCGACGGCGCGCCCCTTGCCGAAATGCTTGGCCACGAAGAGCGCGGTGTCGGCGATGGAGACCAGGTCGCGCGCGTCGCTCGCGTCGTGCGGGTAGGCGGCGGTGCCGATGCTCGTGCCGACGTGGACCTCGGGCCCGCCGGAGCGCAGGTCGGCGAAGGCGGCCAGCACCTTCTCGGCCACCGTCCGGGCCCCGACCTCGTCGGTGCCGGGCAGGACCATGGCGAACTCGTCGCCGCCGTAGCGGCAGACGATGTCGCCGGCGCGGACGCTGCTCGCCAGCCGCTCGGCGATGCGCTGCAGCAGCCGGTCGCCCGCTTGGTGGCCGAACTGGTTGTTGTAGGAGCGGAAATCATCGAGGTCGATCATCAGCACCGCCGCCGGGCCGGCCTCGATCGCCTCCGCCAGCGCGTCCTGGAAGCTGCCGTGGTGCAGCAGCCCGGTCAGGGGGTCGGTGCGGGAGGCGGCCAGCAGCTGCTCGTGGACCTGGGCGTTCTCCAGCGCGAGGGCGGCGTGGTTGGCGTAGAGCTTGACGAGGTCGAGCTCCTCCGGCTCGAAGTCCCGCTGGATGCGGTAGAGGTTGAGCGCGCCGATGACCCCGCTGGGGCTGTGGAGCGGCGCGACGATGATCGACTCCTGCTCGTCGTTCGGCGTGCCCGGCACGACCACGACCCGCGGGTCGCGGTTCGCGTCGTTGACCAGCTCGGCCTCCCCGCGCGCGACGACCGATCCGGTGATGCCGGCGCCGATCGGCAGCCGCGCCTCGAGGATCTGCGCCGCGTACTGGTCGCGGGCGAGCACGGGCACGAGCACGCCCTCCTCGCGGTCCACGAGGTAGATGGTCAGCGTGTCGAAGGGCACGACTGTCTGGAGCGTCTCCGCGATGGCATCGAAGGTGGCCTTCGGCTCGCGTGTCTTCAGCAGTCGCTCGGTGATGACGAGGAGCTGGCGCTGGCTCTCCAGCTGGCGCGCCAGTCGCTCGCTGCGCCGTTCCAGCTCCTCGACCTGGGCCGCGTTCACGAGGGCCACGGCCGCCTGCGCCGCGAGGATCTGCATGAGCCGCACGTCGGTCGGGTCGAAGGCGTCCTTCCCCAGCCGCAGCAGCTCGATGACGCCGAGGATGCGGTCCTCGAACACCATGGGCACGACGATCATCGACTCGTCCACGTCGTCCGTGCCAGGGATGTCCGCCGCTCGCGGATCCGCGAGCACGTCGGGGATGTACTCGGCCCGGCGAGAGTCCGCGACCGCCCCGCCGAGGCCCTCGCCGACACGAAGGCGCACGAGGTCTGGCGTCTCGTCGGCGTAGTAGTCGACCCGCGCGCGCAGCCTGATCGCCTCCAGCGTCTCGCCGTCCGGTTGCAGGACGTAGAAGCGCAGGCCGTCGTAGTCGATGACGTCGGCGATCTCGCGCGCCACGGTGTCACCGACGCCCTGCACGTCGCGCGAGCGGCTGAGCTGGCGGGAGAGCGTCTCGATGGCCTCGAGGTGCTCGCTCCAACGGCGGCTCGTCGCCAGCAGGCGCGCGTTCGTGAGCGCGGTGCCCGTCTGGCCGGCCACGGCCACGAGGCGATCCACCTCGAGCGGCGTGAAGCGTCGCGCTGACAGCATGCCCACGACGAGCACTCCCCGCGTGCCCTGATCGCCCTGCAGCGGCGCAAGGACGCACGAGCGGATGCCGAAGGTCGAGATGATCGCGTCGCCGTAAGCCATCTCCTCAGGGAGGTCGTCGAGGACGACCGGGCGCCGGCCTTCGATGACCTCGTGGAGGATCGCTGAGCCCGCGATGGGGATGCGCAGATCTCCGGGCAGCGCGATGGCCCCGTCCGTGGCACACGGGGCGAGCCATGTGCTGCCGCCGGCGTGCACGACGTCGAGTACGACTGCCACGTCGACGCCGAAGATCGCACGCGTACGACGGGTCACGGCTTCGACGATCGCGTCGGCGTCGAGGAGGGCGGCCAGCTCGGCGGAGAGGTCCGCGAGGTCGGTGTGCTCGGTACGCAGGTCGCTCTGCGTTGCCGGTGGGCGCATCGGGTCGTCGGCGGCCGGCGAGGTCGCATGGGCGAGCGACGCGCTACCGAGATGCTGGTCGAGGATGGTGCGCTTGAAGCGCCACGTGCGTCCGACCTTGGCGGCCGGCACCTGGCCGCGCTGTGCGAGGCGGTACACCGTGCGAACGGGGATGGCGAGGTAGGCCGCCGCTTCCTCGATGCCGATCCACTCGTCGTAGCGAGCCGGTCCGGATGGCCCGTTCATGTCCGCTGGGGTACCTTCGCTGCGCGTTGTTGCCAGTTGCTGCCACAGGCTATGCGTCGCGCTGGGGAGCGTCGATAGGACCATGGTCCCGGTCTCGCACCCTCCGGACGGCGGGCCCGCCGATATACTCGCCCGACCGTGGACCTTCCCCTCCCGCTCGCCGATCCCGCGCTCGCCGCCGTCCTCGCCGCCGCCCTTGACGTCGAGGGCAAGATCCTGCGCGCCCTCGAGGCGCTCGGCCCGATCGCCGATCGCGACGTCCTCCTGCTCGACGCCGGGTCCGGCCGCCGCGCGGCGGACCTCGCCGGTCTCGGCGGGCGCGTCCGGCCACTGCCCGGCGTGGATGTCCGCAGCGAGCCGCTCGCCTCCGCCGACGTCGTCCTCGCCTTCTGGACCTGGCTTGGTCTGGGGAGGGCCGCCGAGGGGGCCACGCTGACGGGCCTGTCGCGGCTGCTGCGGCCAGGCGGCCGCCTCCTGCTCGTCGAGGACTACGGCCGCGACGACACCACGCACCTCTACGCCGACGCCGATCGCGAGGCGCGGCTCACCGCCGCGAGCGACCGACGCGGGGCGATGCTCGCGGCCGGCTTCAAGGTGCGCGTCCTGCACTGCTTCTGGACGTTCGCCGATCTCGACACCGCGGCCGCCTCGCTGACGACCCTCTTCCCGGACACCGGTGCCACGTTCTCGGCCGGGCTGCGGCGGCCGCGGATCAGCCACAAGGTCGCGGTCTACCACCGCTCGGTCGACTGAGGCGGCCTCCGGGCGGGTCGGCGGCGGCTGCAGCTTCGGCTGCTGCTACGCTGCCGGCGATGGACCAGCGTCGCCGTCGACCCGCCGCTCCGCTCCCGCGCCAGGCCGCTCCGCTCCTGCGCCAGGCCGATCGCCGGCGGCTGCTGACGCCGTTCCGCCTGGGCATCGGGGTCGCACTCGCCGGGTCGCTGATCTTCATCGCGGTCGGCTTCGTCAACCGCACCACGACCCAGATCCCCATCCTCACCGCCGGACTGGCCGTGCTCGGGCTGACGCTGGGAGCGCTCGCCGTAGCATGCGTGGTGGCCGTCGTGCGGGCCGGTCGCGAGGGCCGCGACGCGCGCGCCTTCTGGGCCGCGCTGGCCGGCGGAGTGGTCGTCTTGGGCGCGGCCGGGGCGTTCTCGGCGGCCATAGTCCTGGCTCTCGTCTGGAGCTCGGCACGCCAGTAGTCCCGGGTCCAACGCGCGGGCTCGGCGCAACGGTGGTTCGGCGCCCGCAGCCCTGGCCCCGCCTCAAGGCCACGGGGCGCGTCCGACGCTTCCATGCCTCCCAGGCATTGCTTCAGGGCCACGGGATCGGGCAGGCGTTCTTGGGAACGATTCCATTGCCCTGAAGCATGGAACCCAGCGCCCTGGCGGCCTTGCGGGCGGCTCACGGCCGCCCCGGGGCATCCGGGCGCGAATCCTATGCCTCGGGGACATCGCCTCGATGGTTCGGACGCCCAGGGCTGACCCGGCCGGCCAGGTGAGAGCCTTTGCTACACTCGGCCGGCCATCGACGCCCCCATCGTCTAGAGGCCTAGGACGCCACCCTTTCAAGGTGGAGATCAGGGGTTCGAATCCCCTTGGGGGCGCTCCAAACAACGCGAGTCGAAGAACGGCCGAGCCGGCGGCGTCCATTCGATGCGCGAGCTCGTCGTACAACGCGCTGGGTGACCGGCTGCGAGCGGCGGTGATCGTCGTCCGCTTCCCCGACGACGGGGCGAACATGGAGGAGGTGCTGACCGCCGCTGGGGAGGCGCTGAGCGCCGCCAAGGCCACCGCCCCCGGCACGATCTCCGGGCGGAGCTAGCCGCCGACCCGTCCCAGGGCCACGATCGGGCTCGTGGGCTGGTCGCTGCCGCCCGCCGGCTCGACGGTCAGCGCCACGACCTGCACGGGCTGGTCGGTGGACAGCGGCAGGATCCCCAGGCCGTCCGCCGTGGTGACGAGGCCGGCCGAACGCGCCACGTCGTTGGCCACGTACCAAGCCTGGTAGACCTTGCCGGCCGGGGCCGCGGCGAGGCCGTCGACGACGAGGTAGCCGGTGCCGCCACCCGGCGAGAGCACCACGAAGCCACGTGCCGCCGGCTGGACATCCGTGCCGCTGACGCTCGCCACCTGCGCACCGGGCTGGCCGGCCACGGCCACGGCCTGCCGGAGCAACGCGGCCCGCTGCTCGGCCGACGAGGCCTGGCCGAGAAGGAGGAGGTTCCAGCCGGCCAGCACGCCGATGAGCAGCACGGCCGCGGCCTGCAGGGCGAACTGCCAACTGAGCGTGGCGCGGCGCCGTTCCCGCACCGCGGCCAGGGCCTCCGGGGCCGGCGCGGTCCCCGACGCGGGTCCGCCGGCGAGTCGGCGCTCGCCCAGGTCGGCCTCGACGGCCGCCATCAGGCGTCCCTTGAGCCCGGCACTCGGCTCGACCGGTTCGGGTAGCTCGGCGAGGTAGGCGGCCACTCCGCCCAGCTCCTGCACCTCGGCGTGCGCCTCCGGGCAGGTGGCGAGGTGGTCTCGCACGGCCGCCGCCTCGTCGTCCGGCAGCGCGCCGAGCACGAAGAGCGGGGCGAGGTCCGCCACCGCCGCGCAGTCGAGGCGTCGCACCTGGCTCACGTGCCGCCTCCCCGGCCGGCCGCGCCGGCGCGCTCGAGGGCCTCGCGGAGCCCGAGCAGGCCCAGGCGCACGCGGCTCTTCACCGTACCCAACGGCGCACCGGTCCGCTCGGCCATCTCTTGCTGCGTCAGGCCGCCGAAATAGGCCAGCTCGATCGCCTCGCGCTGGACGTCGGGAAGCGAGGCCAGGGCGGTCACGATCGCCTCGCGGTCCAGGCGCCCCGCGACCTCGATCCAGGCGTCCTCCACGACGAGCGCGCCGGGCGGTGGGGCGTCGGCGTCGGGCAGCTCGCTCGTCGGCCGGCGGCGGCGGACGGCGTCGATCGCCCGGTGGTGGACGATCGAGAGCAGCCACGTCCGCGCGCTGGCACGCGCGGCCACGTAGCGGGACGCGTTGCGCCACGCGCCGAGGAAGGCGTCCTGCACGACGTCCTCGGCGAGGCCGGCGTCGCCCGTGATGCGCGCTGCGAGTGCGTAGGCCATGGACTTGTATCGCTCGTATAGCTGGTCGATCGCCGTCGGATCGAGCGCCGCGGCGCGCTCGATGAGCTGCTCGTCGGTCGGCACGCGGACGCCGACCGTCGGCGGCGGATCGACCGCGCGATTCACCCCAGCTTGCGTCCCGCGGCTGGGATCGGTTCACTCGCCGGCAGCAGGTCGCCGACCGCGACCAGCACGTCAGCCGCCACGCGCTCCTCGGCGGCCGCCGCGTCGACGACCCGCAGCGCCTCGAGGTCCATGCCGCTGCCGTGGCCCTGGTAGGCCAGCGTCGAATCGGCGAAGCGGTCGCACACCACGACCTCCCCCCGCCCCAGCGCCGGCCGCACGACCTCCGCCACGAGCTGCGCCCGGGCCGCGTTGAAGAGCAGCGCGTCGGCGGCGGGGGCGTGGACGAGGCCACGGTCGAGGAGGATCCGCCGGATCGCCTCGCCCAGCGCCGTGCCGCCCGGTTCGCGGACGAGCGTCACGGTCAGGCCGCGGGCACGCAGTGCCGTCGCGAGCCGCTCGGCGTGGATGCTCTTGCCGGCACCGTCGGGCCCCTCGAGCGTGATGAACCGGCCGC
>JBGPMJ010000054.1:0-10222 GCA_041486935.1 Candidatus Limnocylindria bacterium
GCCGGCTACGCCTTCGGCGAGACGACTGAGATCTTCCACACGCACTACCGCGTCGCGCCGGCCAAGCTCGCCCCGGGCCGCTACCGCAACATCACCGGCAACGAGGCCAGCGCCCTCGGCTTCGTGGCCGCGTCGAAGCTGGCCGGCCGGCCGCTCTTCTACGGCTCGTACCCCATCACGCCGGCCAGCGACATCCTGCACCAGCTCTCGGGCTACAAGGACTTCGGGGTGTAGACCTTCCAGGCCGAGGACGAGATCGCCGCCATCGGCGCCGCCATCGGGGCCTCCTACGGGGGAGCGCTGGGGCTGACCGCCACCTCGGGCCCCGGCATCGCCCTCAAGAGCGAGGCCATGGGCCTCGCGGTGATGGTCGAGCTGCCGCTCGTCATCGCCGACGTCCAGCGCGCCGGGCCGAGCACGGGCATGCCCACCAAGACCGAGCAGGCCGACCTGCTGCAGGTCCTCTTCGGACGCAACGGCGACTCGCCCATGCCGGTCGTCGCCCCGGCCACGCCGGCCGACTGCTTCGACGTGGCCATCGAGGCCTGGCGTATCGCGCTGAAGTACATGACGCCGGTCGTCTACCTCTCGGACGCGTTCCTCGCCACCGGCTCCGAGCCGTGGCGCATCCCGAACGTCGCCGACCTGCCCAGGATCGACGTCGAGAATGCGACCGACCGGAGCACGTTCCACCCCTACGCCCGCGACCCGCAGACGTTGGCGCGGCCGTGGGCGGTGCCGGGCACGCCCGGGCTGGAGCACCGCATCGGCGGGCTGGAGAAGTCCGACGTGAGCGGCAACGTGAGCTACGACCCCGACAACCACCACCGCATGACGATGCTGCGCGCCGAGAAAGTGGCGGGCATCGCGAACGACATCCCCGAGGCCGAGCCGTACGGGGTCGAGCGCGGCGAGCTGCTCATCGTCGGCTGGGGCTCGACCTACGGCGCCATCCGCACCGCCGTGGAGCGGCTGCTCGCGGAGGGCCAGAGCGTGGGCCACGTCCACCTGCGTCACCTGAACCCGCTGCCGCGCAACCTCGGCGACGTCCTGGGTCGCTACCGGCACGTGCTCGTGCCGGAGATCAACCTGGGCCAGCTCCTCATGGTGCTGCGCGCGAAGTACCTGGTGGACGCGATCGGCTACGACAAGGTGCGCGGCAAGCCCTTCCGGATCTCCGAGATCCACGAACGGGCCGAGCAGATCCTGGCCGGACGCTGAGGGAGACGACCGCGATGACCGATACGATCGCCGCCGGCACGCCAGGCCAGCCCGTCGCCCTCACGCGCAAGGACTTCGTCTCCGACCAGGAGGTGCGCTGGTGCCCGGGCTGCGGAGACTATTCGATCCTTGCCCAGACCCAGAAGGTCATGCCCGACTTCGGCTACCCGCGCGAGAAGATCGTCTTCATCTCCGGCATCGGCTGCTCCGGGCGCCTGCCCTACTACATGAACACGTTCGGCTTCCACTCCATCCACGGCCGCGCTCCGACGCTGGCCACCGGCCTGAAGGCGGCGCGCCCGGACCTCATGGTCTGGGTCATCACCGGCGACGGCGACGCCCTCTCGATCGGCGGCAACCACGTCCTCCACGCCATGCGCCGCAACGTGGACATGAAGCTGATCATGTTCAACAACCGCATCTACGGCCTGACCAAGGGCCAGGCCTCACCGACCTCCGAGATCGGCAAGCGCACGAAGTCCACGCCGGAGGGCACCATCGACCGGCCGATCATGCCGCTCTCGGTGGCGCTGGCGGCCGAGGCGACGTTCGTGGCCCGCTCGGTGGACACCCACACGGAGCACCTACAGCGGACTCTCGAGCGAGTCGGATTCCACCACGGCTCGGCCTTCGTGGAGGTGCTGCAGAACTGCAACATCTTCAACGACGGGGCCTATCGCGACTTCACCGACCGCGAGGTGCGCGAGGACCGCATGCTCGTCCTCGAGCACGGCAAGCCGATGATCTTCGGCAAGGAGCGCGACAAGGGGATCCGGCTGCGCGGCCTCCATCCCGAGGTGGTCACCCTCGGCAACGGCGTTACGGAGGCGGACCTGCTGGTCCACGACGAGGGGGCCGAGGACCCCCACCTCGCGTTCATGCTCTCGCGCATGTGGTGGCCCGACTACCCGGTGCCGGTGGGCGTGCTGCGCAAGGTGGCCCGACCCACCCACGACGAGTTGCTCACGGGACAGGTCGAGGCGGCCCGGGCGCAACGCGGCGAGGGCGACCTCGCCAAGCTGCTCGACAGCGGTGAGACCTGGACGGTCTCCTGACGGGGTGCCAGCCATGATCTGCCCGGTCTGCCAGTCCGACAACCTGCCCGGCTCGGACGAGTGCGAGAACTGCGGGGCGGACCTGCGGGGCCAGGACCTGCCCAGCCCCGCCACCCCCTTCGAGGCCCGGCTGCTCGACGAGCGCCTGGCCGAGCTCGAGCCACGCCGGCCGATCGCCGTGGCGCCCGGAGACCCGGCGACCCAGGCCATCGCGGCGATGCAGGAGCACCGCGTCGGCTGTGTCGTCGTCGAGGACGGCGGCCGCCTGGTGGGCATCCTCACCGAGCGCGACGCCCTCCTCAAGCTCGCCGGCAGGCCGCTGGAAGGCATCGCGGTGCGCGACGTGATGACGCCCGACCCGGTCGTGCTGCGCGTGGACGACACGATCGCGGTGGCCATCCACAAGATGGCCGTGGGCGGATTCCGGCACATCCCGCTCGTCCGCGACGGCCGCGTGACGGCGATCGTCTCCGCCCGGGACCTCTCCCACCACCTCGTCGAGCTCCTCGGCTAGGGTGGCGTCCGACTCCTCCCGGGGGCCGCGCGGGCGCGCGCCCGGCATCCTCCTCGTCGTCGTCTCCGCCTGCGCCTTCGGCTCGGGTGCGCTCTTCGCCAAGCCGGTCTACGCCGCCGGCCTGGACTGGATGACGCTGCTCGCCTGGCGCTTCGGGTTCGCCGCGGTGGCCTCGTGGATCTGGCTGCTGGCCGTCCCGGCCAACCGGCGCGGGCTGCGGCGGCTCTCGCGCCGCCGCGTCCTCGTGCTGCTCTCGCTCGGCGTCCTCTACGTGCTCAACTCCGGCACGTACTTCGCCGCGCTCGAGACCGTGCCCGCCTCGCTCGCGGCGCTGATCGTCTACATCTACCCGGCGCTGGTGGCGGTGCTCGTCCTGCGCTGGGGACGCCGACTACCCGGGCGCCGCCCGTGGATCGCGCTGGCGATCGCGATGCTCGGCGTGGTCCTGGCCCTCGGCGGCATCCGCCAGAGCGAGATGCCGCCGCTGCTCGGCATCGTCCTGGCCGTCGCCTCGCCGCTCATCTACTCGGTCTGGGTCATCCTCTCGGCGCGCCTCTCCGGCGAGCGCCCGACGACCGTCGACGCGGTCCCCCCGGAGGCCATGGAGGCGGCCGAGGAGACCGATCCGGCGCCCGCCGCCGCGCTCATGGTCACCGCCACCGCGATCGTCTACTGGGTCGCGGCGACGGCGACGGGGCGCCCCACGAACCCCTTCGACGTGCCGCCGGACGCGTGGATCGGCCTCATCGGCGTCGGTCTCGTCTCGACCGCCATCGCCGTGCAGGCCTTCTACGCGGGCACGAGGCGCGTCGGAGCGGCGCAGGCGGCGCTCATCAGCACGGTCGAGCCGATCTACACGATCACGCTCGCGACGCTGCTCTTCGGGGAATCGCTGCAGCCGATCCAGCTCCTCGGCGGGGCGCTGGTCATCGCCGGGGTCATCTTCGCGCAGACGGCGCCGCAGCCCGGGCCCCAAGCCAGCGCGGCCGGCGCGACCGGCGCGGGCGGCTGAGCCCGACTCGGCGATACTGCGGCCATGCGGCTGATCAGCGTGCACGACCAGCGGGAGGAGCGCCTCGGCGTGGTCGCGGGCGAGCGCGCCCTGCCGGCCATCACGCTGATGCCGCGCGGGCCGAAGACGATGGCGGCGCTCCTCGCGGGCGGGGACGAGCTGCTCGGGGCGCTGCGGGAGGCCGTGGACCGGGAGAGCGACCGCATCCGCACGTCCGGCGCGCCGTTCGATGCGCTGACGCTGCTGGCCCCGGTGCCCCGGCCGGGCAAGGTCGTGGCCGTCGGGCTCAACTACTACGCCCACGCCGCCGAGCAGAAGGTGGAACCGCCCAACGCGCCGCTCATCTTCGCCAAGTTCCCCAGCGCGGTCATCGGCCACGGCGAGACCATCACCTGGGACCCGGCTCTCACCTCGCAGGTCGACTACGAGGCCGAGCTGGCGGTCGTGATCGGGCGCCGGGCGCGCAACGTCACGGAGGCCGAGGCCCTGAAGTACGTCCTCGGCTACACCTGCGCCAACGACGTCTCGGCGCGCGACCTCCAGTTCGGCGACCGCCAATGGGTGCGCGGCAAGAGCCTCGACACGTTCGGTCCGCTGGGACCGTGGGTGGTGACGCGCGACGAGATCCCCGACCCACAACGGCTGGCCATCTCCGTCACCGTCTCCGGGGAGCGGCTGCAGGAGGGCACCACAGCGGACATGATCTTCTCCGTGGCGGAGATCGTGGCCCACTGCGCCCGGGCCTTCACGCTCGAGCCGGGCGACGTCATCCTCACCGGCACGCCCGCCGGTGTCGGGGTCTGGCGCGATCCGCAGCGCTTCCTCCACGACGGCGACGTGGTGGAAGTCGAGATCGAGGGCATCGGGCGGCTGGCCAACCCCTGCCGGGAAGCCCCGGCCGGCGAGTAGGACGCGGCGGTGATCCGCCATATCCTCCGGCTGCTCGCCTTCGCGGTCGCTTCGATCGTCGTGATCGGGCTGCTCCTGTGGACGTTCCGCGGCCAGCTCCTGCGCTGGGCCGGCGTCAGCTTCGACACCGGCCAGGCCGAGGTCGGCGGCATCCGTGTGCCGGATGGGTACGGCATCGGCGCCTTCGCCGAAGGGCTCGCTGGGCCGCGATTCATGGCCGTCGCAGCGGACGGGACACTCCTGGTGGCGGAGCGCGGCGCGGACCGGGTGGTGGCCCTCCCCGACCGGGACGGCGATGGGCGCGCCGACGAGCTGGTCGTGGTGGGCACCGGCTTCGACGGAGCCCATTCCCTCGCGCTGGCGCCCGACGGCACATTGCTTGTCGCCGGCAGCGGCACGCTCTTCCGCGTGGAGATCGGCCCCGACCTGCGCGAGCGGTCCCGCCGGGCCATCCTCGACCTGCCCCCTGGCGGCCAGCACTCGACGCGCACGGTCGCCGTCCTGCCCGATGGCCGGATCCTCGTCTCGGTGGGTTCGAGCTGCAATGTATGCCTCGAGACGGACCCGCGGCGCGCGGCGATCCTCGTCGCGGCCGCTGACGGCTCGGACGCACGGGTCCTCATGCGCGGCCTCCGCAACGCCGTCGGCGTGGCCGTGGACCCGGCCACGGGGGTCGCCTGGGCCACGAACAACGGCCGGGACCTGCTGGGCGACGACCTGCCACCCGAGACGCTCTACCGCGTGGCGGATGGCGCGGACGCCGGCTGGCCGCGCTGCCACGCCGGGACGATCGTCGACCCGGAGTTCGGCAATCAAGGCAACCCGCCAGGCTGCCAGGATGTCGTGCTGCCGGCCGCCACGTTCCAGGCGCACATGGCGCCGCTGGGCATCGCCTTCTGGGACGGCGCCGCGTTCATCGCCTTCCACGGGTCGTGGAACCGTTCCACGAAGGTCGGCTACGAGGTCGATCGCCTGCCCTGGGCCGACGGGCCGGCCGGACCGGTGGAGCCCATCCTGACCGGCTTCCTGGACCCGGCCACGGGAGATTCGCGGGGTCGGCCGGCGGGCCTCGTCGTCGGGAGCGACGGTGCGCTCTACGTCTCCGACGACAAGGCCGGCGCGATCTACCGGGTCACGCGCACGCCCTGAAGCTGGGTTCGCCGTCGATCGCCGACGGCGAGGGTTGGCATGGAGCGTGGTGAACATCCCGATCCGAATCGGGACGCCAGCCTCATGACGGCGGGACCGGTGGACCCCCAGCATCCCGTGGCGGAGATCGCCTGCCCGCGGATGACCGACGAGACGAGGAGGGACACGTGAACATCGAGGCGCTGCAGCCATACCACGGATGGTTCCTCCTTCTGCACATCCTGGCGGCCATCGCCGGCCTCGGGGCGAACATGACCTACGTCTTCTGGCTCGCCTGGGCCGAGCGCGATCGCGCGTATTTCGACGTCGCGGTCCGGGGCGTCCACCGGCTCGACAAGGGCCTGACGAACCCGGCCTACGCGGTCATCCTGCTTACGGGGATCCTGCTCATCCTGGGACAGGAGACGTGGCCCTTCGACCAGCCCTGGCTCGTGGCGGGGATCGTCCTGTACTTCGTGTCCGGGATCGTCAGCGTCACGCTGTTCGTGCCGGCCATCCGCACCCAGGTGGCCGAGGCAGAGCGCGGTTCCGGCGGCCCCGCCTACCAGGCTGCCGCTCGTCGCAGCCGCCTCATGGCGTGGGTGGGGGTCGCGATCGTGGTGGTCGTCGTCTGGCTGATGGTGGTCAAGCCCGGGGCGCCCGTTACCGACCATGCGGCCGTGACCGCAATCGTGCGATCGATCTGACCGGTCCGGGGTGGGCACCGAGAAGCCGGTCGTCTGGCTCACAGACGCGCGCGCCACCGATCCGGCCTCGACGGGCCGCAAGGCGACGAGCCTCGCCAGGCTCCAAGCCGCCGGCTTCGACGTTCCCGACGGGTTCGTCCTCACGACCGCTGCCACCGCTGCCACCCGCGCCGCCGGCCCGATACCGGAGGCCGTCGCCAGGGCCTTCCGAGCCGCCATGAGCCGCCTGGGCGACGTGCCGCTCGCGGTCCGATCATCCGGCGTCGCGGAGGATCTTCCCGACGCGTCCTTCGCCGGCCAGTACGAGACGATCCTCGACGTCCGGGGGCCAGAGGCGGTGGAGCGCGCGATCCTCCGCTGCCTCGCCTCCGCGTCCTCCGGTCGGGTGGAGGCATACCGCGCCGCGATGGGCCGTGAGCCCACCGACTCGGCGCTGGCGAGCGGGGATCCACCCTTCGCGATCATCATCCAGCGGCTCGTACCAGCCGATGCGGCGGGTGTCGCGTTCTCCGCGGATCCCATCACCGGCGACCGAGATGTGGTGCGGATCAGCGCCGTTCGCGGGCTTGGCGACCGCCTGCTGGGCGGGGCCAGCGACGCGGAGGAATGGGTCGTACGCGACGATCGTCCGATCGAGGGTCGGACATCGCCCCCGACGCCCTGGCCGGTGGCACGGCCGGCCGAAACCGACCCCCCGGCTCTGCAGCGGGTGCGGATGGTCCGCGAGCCGGTGCTCGAGCTGGAAACGGTCGAGCGGATCGCGGACCTCGTGCGCCGCGTTGAGTACGTCATGGGCGCGCCGCAGGATGTCGAATGGGCGCTCGAACGCGACCAGCTGTGGTTGCTCCAGGCACGCCCGATCGGCGCGCTCCCCATGCCCCCGGATGGGAGCACGCTCGCGGGGCACGCCTGGTGGCACGACGAGCACGACCTGGTGCCGCAGAGTGCCCTGGGGGCGGCCGTCTCCATGGCTGGTGAAAACCAGGGCTTCGAGAACATGTTCCGGCTGTTCGGCATCCTCCGCGAGAAGTCCGGCTACGTGGCGGTCGGTGGGCTCGTCTTCGGCCGTCGGATCCCCCCACTCGGCCTGCCGCCGGTCGCGGAGGGACTGGCCTACGTCGCGGCGCTGGCCGCCTGCACCCCGGTCCAGCAGCGCCTGCCGATCGCCGACAGGGCGCTGCGCGAAGGGCTCGCCGAAAAGCTGGTCGCGCGCTGGCACGACGAGTGGCGGATCACCCTCGAAAGCGAGGCTCGATCGCTCCTCGCCGTCGATCTCTCGGTGCTCGACGACCGGGCGCTGACCGATCACTTCGACGCGGCCATCGACCTGATCATTCACGGCTCCGACATCCACTTCGTCACCTGGATGCCCTACTACCTGTCGCTCCATGAGCTGGATGTGGCGTGCTGCGAGCTGCTGGGCTGGGACCCGGGCGCGTCGCTGCGGCTGGTGACGGGAGCCTCCGACGCTTCCTTGCAGCCGACCAGCGCCCTCGCCGAGGTCGCCGGGCTGATCGCGGCGTCACCGGCGGGCCGTGAGGCTTTGCAAGCGTCGGATTCACCGCTGGAGCGGGTCCGCGAAGTCGAACCGGGGCTCCGGGCCGCCCTCGACGGCTACCTGGAGCGGTTCGGCGCCCGGCCGATGTCCGGCGATCCGAGCGATCGCACCCTCGCCGAACGGCCCGACGTCCTGGTGGGGCTGCTCCGTGGGTTGGTCGCCCGTGCCGATCCGGCGGCGAACGTCGCGGCTCGGTCGGATGAACTCGAAGCCGCGGCCTTTGCCGCGCTCGCTGCCCGGCCGGCCGCTGACCGGGAGCGCTTCGATGGAGCCCTTGCCTTTGCCCGGCGGGCCGTTCCCACGCGCGATGGAAGCGTGCTGTGGGGTGAGTTGGCGTCCGGCGCACTCCGCGCTGTGGCGCTGGAGATCGGACGGCGGCTCGTGGCGCGAGGTTCGCTGGGTCGACTCGAGGACGTCTTCCATCTCGAGCCGGACGAGATCCGCGCCGCGCGACGCGGTGAGTCGGGCGAGGCGCGGACGACCGTGGCGCGCCGTCGGGCGGAGCGAGCCTGGGTGCTCGCCCATCCGGCGCCGGCAGAGATCGGGGAGCTGCCACCGCCGGCCTTCCGAACGGATGCGCTGCCGGAACCACTGCGGCGCATCCACGAAGCCATCGAGTGGCGCTGGACGACGCTGGAGCCTCGGGTCCCCGATGCGACGGATCCGTCCCGGATGGTCAGCGGCGTCCCGGGTTCACCCGGCCGACACACGGGCCGCGTCCGACTCGTGTGGGGCGAGAACGACCTGGGCCGGGTCGAGCCCGCTGACGTCGTCGTCTGCCAGACCACGGTTCCAGCCTGGGCGCCCCTGTTCGGCACGGCCGGTGCGCTCGTCACCGACGTGGGCGACGTCCTTTCCCACCCCGCGATCCTGGCCCGGGAGCACGGGATCCCCGCGGTCCTGTCGACCGGGGTGGCGACCCATCGGTTGCCCGAAGGCGCGATCGTGACCGTCGACGGGACCGCGGGCCTGGTCACGATCGATGCGGAGTAGCGTGACGGGCCGCCGAGTCGCAGCGGCAGATACCGGCACCCGAGACGAACGGGACACCGGTCCCATGACAGCGGGACCGCACCAGGCCTACGGTCCAGCGTGAGCGTCCCCCGGGCGGGCCCGCGATGACGGGCCCCACGCATGGAGGTGGGAGATGGACTGGGGTGAGGCCACAGCGCAGTGGCTGCACATCCTCTTCGGGACGTTCTGGTTCGGCGGCGCGCTGTTCGCGAACTTCGTGGTGGTCCCCGCGATGATGCGTATGCCGGCCGAGCCGCAGCAGCAGTTCCTTAAGTTCTTCGCCAAGCAGTCTGAGCGGATGATGCTGATCGCGGCGAGCGGCACGATCGTGCTCGGGATCATCCGGGGGACGGTGTTCGGAGAAATCAAGGACGTCGCCGACCTCGGCTCTGCGTACGGGATCTACTGGCTCATCGGCCTGGTCGCCGCGTGCGTCACCTACGCGTACGGGACGTGGTACCTGTCGCCGCGGGCGAACAGGCTGACGGCGGAAATGGCCGCCGCCGGGGTCGGCCCAGGAGGTCAGATGCCCCCGGAGCTGGCCGCCGCGATGTCTCGGCTCAAGGTCATCGCGCTCCTCGAGCTCGTCGGGTTCTTCGTCGTCTTCACGGCGATGATCGCGATGCACTTCGCCGGCGAGGCGTAGGCCTCGGACGCCAGCAGAGAGGAGGACGCCCATGAACGACAGCGCGGACCAGTACGAACGGGTCCGCTTCAACCAGTTCGTTCGCGCGCCGATCCAGCGCGTCTATGCGGCCTACATCGACCCCACGCTCATGGCGAAATGGATGGGGCTGCGGGCGATCACCGACGTGAGCGGTCCGCTCGATCGCACGGGAGCGACATTCGTCGGGGTCGTCTTCGGGCCGTACCGGCCGCGCAGCGAGGTGCTGGCCGCGGAACCGCCCGTTCTCCACGAGATGGGCGGGCGGACCCTCCTCGAGTTCGGCTATCGCTGGACCGCCCGCTTCGCGGAGAAAGACGACGGCACCGAGATCACCTTCGACGCCGAGGTGAGGTTCCCAGCCGGTCTCATCGGCAGGTGGGTCCGCCGCTCTGAAGGGGGCGGACGCATGGAACTGGGAATGCGTCAGCGCCTCGCGA
>JBGPMJ010000055.1:0-10180 GCA_041486935.1 Candidatus Limnocylindria bacterium
CCGGTCGCCGGGCAGGAGGGCCAGCGCCTCGAGGTAGGCCGCGGCGAGGTCGCCGAGGCGCACGGTGAGCACGTCGAGCTGGCGCTGCTCGATGAGCGAGAGGAGCAGGGCCAGCGGTCCCTCGAACGCCTCGAGGCGAACCTGCGTGGCCGTCTCCGGCCGCCGGTCGAAGCTGAAGGAGACGGCGGGCGTCGTCCGCGGCGCCATGACCGGGACGAGCAGGCGCTCCATCGGGCCCCCCTGTCAGCTGGCCAGGTCGGCCAGCCGCAGGGCCTCGCCGGCGGTCGGGTCCACCGGTGTCGCCTGGTGCCGGATGAGGTCGGCCACCCGCTCGCCGCATCCCGCCACGAGGGCCAGCTCGGCCGAGCGCTCGTGGTGCTCGCTGATGCGGGCGAAGGCCTGGCTGAAGCCGGGAAGCCGCGCCGTGAGACCCAGGACCCCGTCGCCGTAGTGCTCGCCGAGCGCCCAGGCCACACGGTGCCAGATGCCCACCGTGGGGCCCTTCGAGGCGTCGTGGAGCAGGCCCGCGAGCAGGAGATCCGGGTCGCTGTGCCCGGCGGCGCGCAGGACGGCCACGACGTCGAGGCCGTGGCGCCGGTCGGCCGGGTGCATCGCCTCGAAGAGCGCCATCTGCGCCGGCGTCAGCCACCGGGCCAGCGCGGCCCTATCCGCCGCGGAGACGCGGCCGGTGAGGTGGCGGACGAACTGGCGGACCTTGCCTGCCCACCACGAGCTCATAGCGGTCGGCCTGTCAGGAGCTCGAAGATGCCCGCCGCCAGCGGCAGCAGGAGCCGGCCGCCGGCGAGGAAGACGGCGAGCAGCAGGAACATGCCGTACCGCTCCACCTGCCGGAGCCGGTAGGCGTTATAGGGGCTGACGAGGCCCTTGAGCACTGTCCAGCCGTCGAGCGGCGGGATCGGCAGCAGGTTGAAGATGAAGAGGGCAGCGTTGATCCAGATGAAGAAGAGCACCACGCGATAGATCATCTCCAGGACGTCGCTCCCGACGATCACATCCTGCAGGGCAGGCGACGCGCCGATGAGCCGGACGGAGACGGCCGCCGCGGCGGCCATGATCAGGTTCGAGGCCGGCCCGGCCAACGCCACGATCGCCTCGCCGCGGTGACCACCCGAGAGGTTGGTCGGGTTGACGGGCGTCGGCTTCGCCCAGCCGATGGGCAGCCCGAAGCCGACGGCGCTCAGGATGAGGATCAGGCCGCCCAGAGGGTCGAAATGACGGCGCGGATCCAGGCTCAGCCGACCCATCCAGCGCGCCGTGCGGTCTCCGAGCCGGTCGGCGGCGAAGGCGTGGCTGAACTCGTGGATGGGGAAACCGACGAGCAGGATGACCCCTGCTGCGATGAGCGCGAAGAGCTGCTGGTTGGTCACGCGGCTGCGGTGCCCGCTCTACAGCCGACCGAGAAGTTCGCGCTTCTTGGCCTCGTACTCCTCGGCGGTGATGGCGCCGCGGTCACGAAGGTCGGCGAGCTGCGAGAGCGTCCGGGCGACCGCGTCCGGGTCGCCGGCAGGCTCGCGGGGTTGCACGGCCGCGGGCGCGGCAGCCGGGGGTAGGGTGGGCTCGGCGCGCAGCGGCGGGGTCGGCGGATGGTAGCCGCCCAACTCGATGTCGAGGGCGTGCTTCTGGTTGAGCATCTCGCGCTTGAAGCCGGGGGCATCCGCCAGCATGCGGTAGCGGTCGATGGCCGTGTCGGCGGCGGTGAGGATGTCGAGATCTCCGTAACCGAGCAGGCGGCCGAGGATGTTCTGCTCCAGCACGGCGTCGTTGATCTTCTCCAGCGAGCTGTCGGCGGAGCGCTTGTTGAAGACGCCCTCGACCTTGAGGATGCGCCGGTTCGTGACGATGTAGTCCTGCGCCCACCAGCGCCAGGCATGGACGAAGAAGAGGACGATCCCGACCCCGAGGGCTCCGAGAGCGACCCAGGAGCTGGCGTCCTTAAGCCCACCCTGGAGATCGAACAGGACGACCAGGGCGAGGGCGACGATGGCGACCAGGAAGGCGGCCAGCGCCCAGCGCGCAGCGATGAGCAGGGCCAGCCAGTGCTGGCGGGCTCGCCGGGTCACGACCTCCCCGTCGGAGAGCAGCGTGTCGGCGTAGCGCATCGCGTCTCGGTCCTCCGGCTGCCTACGCCCGCGGGTGGGCCCGCGCGTAGACCTGCTTGATCCGTTCGCCCGTCAGGTGGGTGTACAGCTGGGTGGTCGTAATACTCGCATGCCCGAGCAGTTCCTGGACGACCCGCAGGTCCGCGCCGCCCTCGAGCAGGTGCGTGGCGAAGGAGTGGCGCAGCGTGTGTGGCGTGACGTGCTCGCCCAGGCCCGCCCGCCGCGCGGCGCCCTGGATGGCCCGCCAGGCGGCCATGCGCCCCAGGCGACGGCCACGGCGCGAAACGAAGAGCGGTCCGCCATGGGCGAGGCCCGCGTCCGTCCCGCCGACCCAGGCCGGCCGGACATCGACCAGGTAGCGGCCCACCGCGTCGAGCGCCGGCTCGCCGACGGGGACGATCCGCTCACGGTCTCCCTTACCGACGACGCGCACGAACCCGCCCTCGATCGAGAGGCCCTCGCGGTCGAGCCCGAGCGCCTCCGAGATGCGCAGGCCCGCGGCATAGAGCAGCTCCAGGAGGGCGCGGTCGCGCAGGCCGGTGGGCGTCGACGAGTCCGGCGCGGCGAGGAGCGCCTCCACGCGCGCGACATCGAGGGTGTCCGGCAGGCGGCGCGCCTGGCGGGGCAGGTCGAGGACGCCGGCCACGTCCACGCCGATCAGCTCCTCGCTGTAGGCGAAGCGGTAGAAGGCGCGGATCGAGGCCGCCTTGCGCCGGTGCGTCGAGGGACGGAGCGGCCGGGGCGGCCGCCCGAGCGCGGCCAGGTAGGCGCGCGCCGGCTCCGCACCGCGGTCCCAGCCGGCGATGCCCGGCGCGCGCTCGGCGAACAGGCGCAGGTCCGAGGCGTACGCCCGGAGCGTGTTGCGGGCCAGGCCGCGCTCGACCCGCAGGTGGTCGAGGTAGGCCTCCACGGCGCCCCCGAACGCTGCCGGAGCCGGACTCACGAGGGCAGCAGCTCGGCCTTCTGCCGCAGCAAGTCCCAGAAGGGCAGCGCACCGCGCGGCTCGACGAAACGGATGGGCTGCTCGCGCGGCCTGAGCATGACCGAATCGCCCACTTGGAGCGGCGTGTCCTGCCGCCCGTCGACGCTCATCAGCACGTCATGCGCCGACTCCACGTGCACGGTGACGGTGTGCCGCGGGCTGACGACGATGGAGCGGATGCCGGCCAGGTAGGCGGCCACCGGGGTGACCACGATGTTGCGGCTGGTGGGGTCGAGGATCGGGCCGCCGGCGCTGAAGGAGTAGCCGGTCGAGCCGGTCGGGGTGGCCACCACCAGGCCGTCGGCGATGTACGTGGCGAGGTGCGAGTCGTCCACGGCGACCTTGAGCCGCACGACCCGGGCCTGCGAGCCGCGCACGATGGCGGCCTCGTTGAGGGCCACGATGGGCGCCGCCGACGAGCGGCGGCCGCCCGGCAGGACGGTCGCTTCGAGCACCATGCGCGCCTCCAGCTCGTACGAGCCCTCGACGAGGAGCCCGAGCACCGACTCCATCTGCACCGCCTCGGCCTTGGAAAGGAAGCCGATCTTGCCGGAGTTGATGCCGACGATGGGCACGTCCACCTCGGCCACGGCGCGGGCACCGCGCAGGAATGTGCCGTCGCCGCCGAGCACGACGAGGACGTCGGTCCGGGGCAGCTCGGCGACGAGTCCTTCCGTGGCCTCGGCCTCCGCCACCCAGGCCTCCACGCCATGCACGCTGCACCAGCCCAGCGCGCGCTCACGCAAGGCGACGGCCGCCTCGCTCGTCGGGTTGTAGGCGAAGCCGAGACGTGTCATGCGGGCAGCGCCAGGTGCAGGAACCACTCGCGGTTGCCCGATGGTCCGACGAGCGGCGACTCGACCTCGCCGCGCACGACCAGGCCGAGCTCGAGCGCATGGACTCGCACGCGGTCCACGGCCGCGCGCTGCACGCCCGCGTCGCGGACGACGCCCTTCGGGACATCCCTGGGCGCCGATTCGAACTGGGGCTTGACGAGGGCGACGATCTCGCCGCGGGGTTCCAGCCAGGCCACGATGCCGCGCAGGACGCGGGTGAGCGAGATGAACGAGACGTCCACGACGGCCAGGCTCGGGTGCTCGGGCAGGGCGATCGCCTCGGGGTCGGCGGGGTCGAGACGGCGCGCGTGCGTCCGCTCCAGCGAGACGACGCGGGGATCCGCCCGGAGCGATTCGGCGAGCTGTCCGCGACCCACATCGAGAGCATAGACGCGGCTCGCACCGCGTGCCAGCAGGCAGTCGGTGAAGCCGCCCGTCGAAGCACCCACGTCCAGGCACACGCGGCCGGCCGGGTCCACGCCGAACGCGTCGAGCGCGCCGGCCAGCTTCTCCCCGCCCCGCGAGACATAGGGCGCCCGCGCGACAAGCTCCAGCGCGAGGGTCGGGTCCACCAGGTCGCCGGGCTTGCGGTCCGTGCGCGCGGCATCGCCCACGCCCACGCGGACGCGACCGGCGAGCAGCAGCGCCTGCGCCTGCGATCGCGTCGCCGCGAGGCCGCGCTCGGTGACGAGCTGGTCGAGGCGGATGCGGCTCAGGCGGACGTGACCTCGAGGGGCGTCGCCGCCATCGACGCCAGCGCCTCGCGGAACTGCGCGGCCAGGCCCTCGACGTCCAGGCGCACGAGGTGGCGCAGGTCGGACACCGAGCCGTGATCCACGAAACGGTCCGCGGGGAGGCCGACGATGCGCACGGGGATGCCGCGCAGCGACGGGTCGGCCAGGGCGGCTTCGGCGAGCGACTCGAGGACGCCGGCCCCAAAGCCACCGCTGACGACGCTCTCCTCGACCGTGATCACCAGCCGCTTGCCCGCCGCGTTGCGCAGGATCAGCTCGCGATCGAGCGGCTTGGCGAAGCGCGCGTTGATGACCGAAGCCGACCAGCCCTCCGCGGCGAGCGCGTCCGCGGCCGCCAGCGCCCGCATGACGATGGGCCCGAAGCCGACGATGAGGACGTCGGCGCCGACGCGCAGCAGCTCACCCTGGCCCACCGGGATGGGGGTCGGCTCGACGGCCGGCAGGTCGAGGCCCGGGTCACGCGGGTAGTGCAGCGCGAACGGGTGCGCCTGCCCGAAGGCCGTGCGCAGCAGCCGGCGGGCCTCCTGTTCGTCCTTCGGCGAGGCCACGACGAGGTTGGGGATCTGACGCTGGGCGGTGATCGTGAACATGCCCTGGTGGCTCGTGCCGTCCTCGCCCACGAGACCGGCCCGGTCGACGCCGATGACGACCGGCTGGTCGTTCTGGCAGACGTCGTGGACGACCTGGTCGAAGGCGCGCTGGAGGAAGGTCGAGTAGACGGCCACGAAGGGCCGCAGGCCGCCCAGGGCGAGGCCGGTGGCGAGCGTCATCGCGTGCTGCTCGGCGATGCCCACGTCGAACATGCGCTCCGGGAAACGGGCCGCGAAGCGGTTCAGGCCCGTCCCGGTGGGCATGCCCGCCGTGATGGCCACGACCCGCGGGTCCGCTTCGGCGATGGCGATCAGCTCGCCGGAGACCACGGCGGTGTAATTCGGCGGCCTCCCCTTGGCCGCCGCAGCCTGGGCGGCCGAGAGGGTGGCGTCGCCGTCGCTGCCGTTTCCAGGCAGCGCCATGGGCGGCAAGGCGGCGCCGTGGAAGCTGACCTGGTCGGCCTCGGCCGGGCGGTAGCCCTTGCCCTTCTGCGTGCGCACGTGGACGAGGACCGGGCCCTCCTGCTCGAGCGCGCGCCGAAGGGTGGCGTCGAGGGCGCGGAGGTCATGGCCGGGGACGGGGCCGACGTAGGTGATGCCGAGGTCCTCGAAGAGCTGCCCCGGCTGGGCGAAGCGCACGACCGACGCGCGCAGCCGGCGCGACAGCTCGAGGACCGTGGGGCCGATGACCGGGATTCGTTCGACGAGGCGATCGTAGGCCCGCTTCGAGCCGCGCCACGTGCCCGACAGCTTGATGCGCGAGAGGTACGTGCTGAGCGCCCCGACCGACGGGGAGATGCTCATCTCGTTGTCGTTGAGCACGATGAGCAGCCGCAGGCCGCGGTGGCCGATGTCGTTGAGGGCCTCGACCGAGAGCCCGGTGATGACGGCCGCATCGCCCACCACGACCACGATCCGCTCGGCCGTCCCTTTCTTCTCGCGGGCGAGGGCCAGCCCCTCCCCGATGGAGAGACCCGTGCCGGCATGCCCGCCGTCGAAGACGTCGTGGGGGCTCTCCGCGCGACGCGGGAAGCCGCCGATGCCGCCCAGCTGGCGCAGCGTCCCGAAGCGGGCGAAGCGACCAGTGAGCAGCTTGTGCGGGTAGGCCTGGTGGCCGGTGTCCCAGACGATGCGGTCGGTCGGGCTGTCAAGGAGCCGATGGAGGGCCACCGTCAGCTCCACCACGCCGAGCGAGCTGCCGAGATGGCCGCCGGTCTTGGCCACCGTCTCGATGATCGCGGTGCGGATCTCCGCACAGAGCTGGACAAGCTCGACGTCGCTCAGGCGCTTGAGGTCGGCCGGGCCGGAGATCGTGGCGAGGATGGACAACGCGGCAGGCTCCCTGGTGTTCGACTCGATCGATCCGGAGACGGACAGCGGCCGTGCCCTGTTGCGATGGGGCTCCGAAGTCTACCCCGAGGCTCCCCGGGGCGGTGCGCGCTACCTAACGCATGGGATCCCGTGGTAACACCTCCCGGCGCTACGCGTCACACCACCGATGTCACCCAGGTTCGCTCGACGAGAGGCATAGGAGGTCTCACGTGACCCGCGAGTTCGAACGTCTCACCCGCTTGCTGCGCCTTGCCGAGATGCGGCGAGACCTGATCGCGATCATCGTGGTCCAGTCCCGCGTCGGTCGCCTCACGTCCGCGGCGCTCGAAGGGATCGTAGCCCGCGGTTGAAGCCGTGGCTTCGCGGTCTGCAGATCCGGACTCACGACCACCAGATCCACCCTCGGGCGCGGTCCTCCGTTCAGAGGGCGGCATTCGCGGCTTGACACCGGCCGACCAACGGCGAGACTGATGCCCACGGCTCGCCAGGCGTGCTAGCCACCGGCGATACCGTCCGAAGAGGGTGGCCGCTTGCTCGATCAGCGGCCGGGGGAATCGGACGCTGTAACACCGGGAGGCGATGAGCGTCCTGAGCCCGTGCCTGAATCCGCTGCCGGTGCCAACGTCGTCTTCGGGGACGTGCGGGCGCGCGCTGCCGATCATGCCGCGGTGGTCGACATCGTCTCCACGGCCTACAACTCGCTTGAACGAGCTCTGTACGCCTTCGCACTCGGGATCACGCGCAGCGGAACGGCCGCCGAGGACCTGGTCCAGGAGAGCTTTCTACGCCTGGTGCGCGAGGTCCAGGCCGGTCGTCCGCCCGACAACATTCGGGCGTGGCTCTATCGGGTGTGCGCGAATCTCGCGACCAGCCGGGGTCGGCGGGCGACGATCGCCACGCGGTATCTGCCCTTCCTGGCCTCGCGCGAGGTCGGCGAGACCCCCGAGGCGCGCCACCTTCGCCTCGAGCTCGGGGCCGAGCTCACCGCCGCCCTGGCCGGCCTGTCCCACGATGAGCGCACGGGCCTGCTGCTATCGGCTGGCGGCTTCCATGGTCCGGAGATCGCCGACATCATCGGGCGCACCCATGGGGCGACTCGAACGATGCTGACGCGCGCGAGGATGAAGGTGCAGGCGCGACTTTCCGGAGAGGTCGATCGCCGTGCATGACCATCGCGAGATCCTGGCGCTGGCGGCGGCGGCGATCGACTTCGAGCTCGATCCGGTTGAGCGCTCGCAGCTCGACGCCGCCCTGGAGGCCTGTCCCCTCTGTCGGCGGCAGGCGGCCGAGATGCGCGCCACCGCGACGATCCTGCGGCGACCCTCGGACATCGGAACCGCAGGCCGCGTTCGCGATGTCGTCATCGGAGCCGCCCTTCGCAGTGGCCGCAGGACACCCGCCATGCGTTCCTTGCTGGCAGCCAGTCTTTCGCTCCTTGTCGTCCTGGGCGGGACGGCCATCGTCGCCGGCAACCTCGGCTTGAACCTACTGCCGCCGGTGTCGCCATCGGCGTCGGCCCCGATCCAGACGGCCGCGGCTCAGGCGAGCCCCACGGCATCGCCGACGCCCTCACTGGCCTCGCCGTCGCCCACCGTCCAGCCCACTCCCGCCCAGACTGCGCCAGCCGTCTCGCCAGCGCCGGTTGACGATGGCCCGCTCCGGGCGGGCGAGATCGCCGCCATGGTGAGCGACGGTCGGCTTGTGATCCGGACAAAGCCGGGAACGGGCGCCGACTCCGCGATCTTCAAGACCAAGCTCTACCCAGGTCAGCGCGTCCTGACCATCGAGGGGCCGGTCGAGGCATCCGGCTACCCGTGGTTCCGCGTCCGGCTCGGCGTCATCGAGGGGTGGGTCGCAGGGGCTGGTCTGGATGGCGAGCCCTGGCTGGCGCCAGTCCGCAACGGGCTGATCGCCTTCGTACGGGAGGCCAGGGCCGGCTCGGGCGAGGCCATCTTCACGGTCAGCCCCGACGGAACGTCCGGCGAGGCCGTCCTCCTCGCCGATCCGAACCTGGTCCACTACGAGCAACTGGCCTGGTCGCCCGACGGCCGGCGACTCGCCTTTGTTGGGACGCTCGCCGACTCGCTCGACCGATCATCCGAGATCTTCGTCGTCGATGCGGACGGCTCGAACCTCGTCCAGCTCACCCAGAATGAGGTCGACGACGACAGCCCGGCGTGGTCCCCCGACAGCACGCAGATCGCGTTTCGCCAAGCGGACCTCGATGCCTCCGCACCGGTCGGCTCCAACGTGGTCGTGATGCGTGCGGATGGGTCTGGGGCCAGGGTGCTCGGGCCGGGCGCGAACGCAGCCTGGTCGCCCGATGGCCTTCAGCTCGCGATGACGGTTTGGGACGGCAGTTTCACCCGGGTCTGGGTACAGGCGGCCAGCGCGGGAGACCGGCGGCAGGTCAGCGACGCCTCCGTCGCATCTGCGCCGCCCGCATGGTCTCCGGACGGGCAGCACCTCGTGGTCTCCTCCTCTGGGCTCATCCTCATCGAGGTCGCCTCCGGCTCGATCATGCCGCTGACGGCGGAGCCTGGGTCGATGCCGACCTGGTCCGCTGGTGGGACGATCGCCTTCTCCACGACCGGCTCGGCTTCCCCTGGTGTTTTCGTGGTCGCCTCGGACGGGAGCGGCCTCCGGCGTGTCTCGGGCGATCTGCGCTTCGCATTCGAGCCTGAGTGGTCGCCCGATGGTCGCCGGCTGCTGCTCGGCGGCGAAGGCGGATCGCCGGTCGCGGTCGTCGATCCAGGCAGCGGCAACCCGACAGTGCTGGGGAACGACGACGGGACGATCCGATCACCCGCCTGGCAACCCCGCATGCCATGAAGCGTCCGACCTCCGCGGAAGCGCGGACCGGGCCATACCGCGGTTGCGGAGCCTTCCTTGCAGGGTCGCCTCTTGTCCGCGGTCGACATCGTGCGGAGAATGTGCATCCACCCCGGAGTAGCGAATGGCCCTGAGCCGCCATCGTCCCGAGTTCGTCCTCTTGATCTCCGCCGCCCTTTTGTGGGCATGCGGTTCGTCTGTACCCACGCCCTCGCCGACCCACGCCCCGAATCCGGCGTCGCCCGCAGCGACGACCACTATGCCCCCCGCCGTCTCGCCGGCGTCGCCGGCCCCCTCCGCGGAGTCCGGCGACCCGTTCCTCAACCAGGTCGTCGTGACCGTCTCAGACCGGCTTCGCGTCCGCTCCGAGCCGCGGGTCAGCGACGACTCCATCAGGTACGAGCCCGTGCTGCCGCTCGGCACCGAGTTGACCGTCCTCGATGGACCGGTCGTTGCCTCGGGCTACACGTGGTACAAGGTCGCGCCGGTCTCCTTCGGCGGGCTCGAGGGTCCAGGCTACGGCTGGGTCGCGTTGGCCGGCACCGATGGCGAGCCGTGGATCGCTCTCGCCCAGAGCCCGACCGCCCCGGCTCCCGGGACCGCCACGGGCACACTCACGTGGCAGCGCGTGCCCACCGCGACCGCCATCGCCGGCGGGTGCAGTCGGGGCCTGAAGCTGCGATATCTCTCGACAGTGCCCGGCGGGCCTCCTCACGGTCGGGGGCGACGTGCG
>JBGPMJ010000056.1:0-10043 GCA_041486935.1 Candidatus Limnocylindria bacterium
AGGCCGAACGGGGCGAGGTTCGGATCCGAGACCCCGATCCCGAAGCTGATCGAGCGCTCCACGAGCGCGTCGGTCCGGGGCAGCATGCCCGCCCGATACCTCGCGTCCGCAGTGCCGTGGCAGGGACAGTCGAAGGGGCAGCCCTTGCCCGTGACCGTGCGCCGCTCGAGCAGATGCTCCATGTGGTTGTAAACGTGCCAGCCGGAGTCGGCCAGGACGATCGAGCCGAGCTCGCCGGCCACGGCCCGAGCGATCCCGGCCGAGGGGAAGATCGTCACGAAGTGGGTCGCGAGATCGCCCTCGGGGTCGGGCAGGACGCGGAAGGCCAGGCCCGGCAGGCCAGCGAGCACCGACTCGACGATGCGCTTGTTGGCCGCGAGGCGGGTGCGGATGAATTCGAGCTTTGCCAGCTGGGCGACGAGCACTGCGCCTTCCAGCTCGGTCATCCGGAAGTTCAGGCCGAGGAATGGACGCTGACCGACCTCGATGCCCAGGCGGAACGGGCTGTGCCCCTGGTCGTGCATGGCGAAACAGCGCCGGTACAGGGTCTCGTCGTCGGTGACGATCATGCCGCCGTCGCCGCAGGTGATGGTCTTGAACTCGTTGAAGCTGAAGACCCCGATCTCGCCGACGGCGCCGACGCCGCGGCTGCCGTAGCGAGCCCCGAAGGCCTGGGCGCAGTCCTCGATGAGGGCGACGCCGTGGCGGTCCGCGACGGCGCGAAGTTCGGCCAGCCGTGCAGGGTTGCCCAGCATGTGGACCGCCATGATCGCTCGGGTCCGCGGCGTGATGCGCGCTTCCACGTCGAGGGGGTCGAGGTTGAAGGTCTCATCGATCTCGGCCAGGACAGGCAGGGCCCGCGCATACACGATGGCCGAGATCGACGCCACATAGGTGAACCCCGGGACGATGACCTCGTCACCTGGACCGATGCCGAGCGCCGTCAGAGCCAGCCAGATGCCGCTCGAGCCGGAGTTCACAGCGAGGGCGTGCGCCACGCCGGTCAGCCGGGCGACCCGCTCCTCGAAGTGCCGGACGCGGGCGCCGAAGGCCGGGTCGTCACTCGGGCCGTAACGGCTGAGAAAACCGCTCTTGAGCACGCCGGTGACCTCGGCGATCTCTTCCTCACCGATCAAGTCAAGCCCCGGACCGGGCATTCGACCCTCCTTGCGGCGTGGCCGCCGCCACTGCAACCGAGGCAAGGTCAAGCGCCGCCGCCAGCCGCTCGAGCGTCTCGCGGTCGAAGGGCGCCGGCCAGTCGACGATGGCCTCCTCGGCGCCGGCATCGCGCCAGGCACCGAGAGCCGCCAGGACGGCCGCCTCGGCGCCGACGAGCGGCGACGTCTCGGCGAACGCCCGGGCCTCTTCCGGCTCGAGTCCGTGATGGCCCAGTGTCGCGGCAAGCACGTCCAGGGCCTCGGCCCGCGTGTCGCGGATGCAAGCCGGCAGGACGCCCACCGTGCGCCGGATGGTGGCCGGATCGCGGCCGATCTCCGCGCAGCGCTGGTTAAGCACGGCGTTCTTGTGGGCGTATGTGGCCGGATCGCCCTCGCCGTCCCAGGCGTCGGCGCAGCGGGCCACGATGGGCAGCGTGCGCCGTTCCCCGCTGCCGCCGATGAGCAGGGGCAGGTGGGCCTGGAGCGGCGGCGGGTCGTTGCGGGCGGCCTCCGTACGCACCCATCGGCCGCTGAAGGTGACCGCCTCGCCATCGAGCAGGCCGCGGATCACGGTGGCCTGCTCGTCGAGCCGGTCGATGCGCTGGCCCAGCGACGGGTATTCGAAGCCGAAGGCGCGGTGCTCGCGTTCGTGCCAGCCGGCTCCCAGGCCCAGGGTCACGCGGCCGCCGCTCAGGTGGTCGAGCGCGGTGGCCTGCTTCACGAGGAGCGCGGGGTTGCGGTAGCCGGCGCCACTGACGAGGATGCCGAGCCGGATGCGGGCCGTCGCCGCAGCGAAGCCCGCGAGCGTCATCCAGCCCTCGAAGAACGGCCCCTCGAGACCCTCCGGTGAGTGCGCGCGGTCGCCCGTGGCCGGCATGAAGTGGTCGTTCGCCCAGAGGCTGTCGAAGCCAAGGTGCTCGATCTCCCGGGCTTGGGCCATCAGTTCCGCCCAGGAGACGAACTGGCCCCAGACCTGGAAGCCGACGCGGATGGTGGACGAGGCCCCTCCCACTCTCAGGACGCCACGGCCACGGGCCGTCCCTCACGCCGGGATCTATCGGCAGCCTGGGCGATGACGAAGGCAGCGCGGGCGTCGGCGCCGCCGACCTCGACCGGCGAGTCGTCGCCGAGCGCGCGCACGAACGCCTGCGCTTGCGCGGCGTAGGCGCGCTCGAAGAGCGGCTCCCTCACCTCGCCGACGACCAGCCGCTCCCCGAAATGCACGGAGCCGGACGTCCCTTGCACCTCGGTGCGCACCTCGTCCCCGGCGAGGTTGAAGCGTGCCAGCGCCACCGCCCCGATACCCCCACCGGCGTAGCGCAGCCCGACGACCGCACTGTCCACGTCGTCAACCGTCGCCAACTGCGGATACGCGACGATGGATCCCCAGGCGTGGACCTCCACGACCTCATCGTCCATCAGCCAGCGCGCCAGATCGAATTCGTGGATGCCCATGTCGACCATGATGCCGCCACTCACGGCCGGATCGGCATAGGAGAGTGGTGGCGGTCCGGCGTCGAACTGGAGGCTGTTGAAGATGATCGGGCGGCCGCACTCCCCGGACGCCAGCCGGTCGCGGGCGCGCCGGTACTCGGGGTCCCAGCGGCGCATGAAACCCACTTGGAGCCGGACCCCGGCGGCGTCGGCAGCCGCGATCGCGGCGTCGGTCTCGGCCAGCGTCAGCGCCAGGGGTTTCTCGCACAGGATGTCGCGATGCTCGGATGCGACGGCGCGAACGACGTCGAGGTGGCGGCTGGTGGAGACCGCCACGAGCACCCCCTGGACGTCCGGGTCGGCGGCCAACTCCGCAGCGGAGCCGTAGACGCGGGCAACGCCGAGCTCGTCGGCAAGGTGCCGAGCCGCCGCCATGTCCACGTCGGCGAAGGCGACGAGACGGGCGCCGGGCACGTGCCGGGCGATGATCCGAGCGTGATCCGCGCCCATGCGGCCGACGCCGACGATGCCGAGACCGACCCGGGCGCGCATCAGACGAGGCGGCGCTCTTCGGCGACGTGTCCCTCGTACGCGTCGCGCGCCTGGCGCACCAGCTCCGACGTCGAGACCTCGGCCACCGGCACGTCCCACCAGCTGTCATAGCCGGGGACGCCGACGCTCGGGTCCACCTCGGTGACGACGACCGTCGTTCGCGTACGGGTCCGTGCCTCGGCGAGGGCCGCCTCCAGCTCGGCCGGCGAGTGCGCCACGATGACCTCGGCGCCGAGGCTGGCCGCATTGGCCGCATAGTCGATGGGCAGGAGGTCGCCCGTCAGCCGGCCGCTCGCGGGGTCGCGCACCCGGAACTGGTTGAAGGGGTTGTCGCCGCCGCAGACGCCGGAGAGGTTCTTGATGCACTGGAAGCCGTGGTTGTCGAGCAGCACGATGGTCAGCTTCTGGCCTTCCTGGACGGAGGTGGCGATCTCGGCGGAGAGCATCAGGTACGAGCCGTCGCCGACCATCACGAAGACCTCGGCATCCGCCGTGGCGAGCTTCACGCCGAGGCCGCCGGCGATCTCGTAGCCCATCGTCGAGTAGCCGTACTCGAGGTGGTAGCCGCCCGGCTGCGGGGTCCGCCACAGTTTGTGCAGGTCGCCCGGCAGGCCGCCGGCGGCGCACACGACGACGTCGCCGGGACGGGCGGCCTCGTTGACCAGGCGGATCGCCTCCGGCTGCGAGACGTGGACCGGCGTGGCGAGATGCCGCACACGGTCCGCCTCGGCGTTCCACTCCTCGCGCCAGTGCTCGGTGACCGCGCGACGATCGGCGTCCACCCCGGCCCAGCCGCGCGCCCCGAGCGCCGCGGCCAGCTCCTCGAGGCCGACCCGTGCGTCGGCCAGCAGCGGCAGCGCGCCGGCCTTGACGGCGTCCATCTCGGCCACGTTCAGTCCGACGAAGCGTACGCCCGGATCCTGGAAGGCCGTCCAGCTCGCGGTCGTGAAGTCGGACAGTCGCGTCCCGACGGCCAGCACGAGATCGGCCTCGCGGGCCAGGCGGTTGGCGCCCGAGCCGCCGGTCGAGCCGACCGGCCCGAGTTGCAGCGGGTGGTCCCAGGGCAGGGAGCCCTTGCCCGCCTGGGTCTCCACGACGGGCACCCCGAAGCGCCGGGCGAAGGCGTCGAGCGCCGCGCTCGCGTCGCTGTAGAGGACGCCGCCTCCGGCGATGAGGACGGGACGCCGGCTGGCCGCGATGGCCTGGGCGGCCCGGGCCAGCAGCGTCGCATCGGGGCGGGCCCGCGGGATCACGTGGGTCCGCGGCTCGAAGAGCTCGGTCGGGAAGTCGTAGGCCTCGGCCTGGACGTCCTGCGGCAGCGCCAGGGTGACGGCGCCGGTGTCGGCGGGGGACGTGAGCACGCGCATCGCGGCCGGCAACGCGGCGATGAGCTGCTCGGGGCGGTTGATGCGGTCCCAGTAGCGCGAGACGGGGCGCAGCGCGTCGTTGACCGAGACGTCCTGCGACTCCGGCCGCTCCAGCTGCTGGAGCACCGGGGCCACCCGTCGCGTGGCGAAGATGTCGCCGGGCAGCAGCAGGACCGGCAGGCGATTGACCGTGGCCGCGGCTGCGCCGGTCACCATGTTCGTCGCGCCCGGCCCGATCGAGGTCGTGCAGGCGTACGTCTGGAGACGCCGGCGCTGCTTGGCGAACGCCACCGCGGCGTGGACCATGCCCTGCTCGTTGCGCGCCTGGATGTAGCGGAAGGCGTCCTGGCGCGCCTCCAGGGCCTCACCCAGGCCGGCGATGTTGCCGTGGCCGAAGATGCCGAAGATGCCGGCGAAGAACGGGTTCGAGCGCCCGTCGCGCTCGACCGACTGGACTTCGAGGAAGGCGATGACGGCCTGCGCGGCAGTCAGGCGACGGGTGCTGCTCACGGTGGACGGATCCTCCTCCTCGCGCGGACGCAAGGCCGAAGGTAAACGATTCCGCGGGCCTGTCAACGGCCGTGGCGGGTTCCGCGCGCGTCAGCTCGTCCGTGGTCCGCGATTCGTCCGTGGTCCGCGATCTCCTCCAGGCGTGCGCGATCGAGCAGGCGCAGCCCGGTCCGGCCGACCCGAGTCACGATGCCCTGGGCTTCCAGCTCGCGCAGCGCTCGCCCGGTCATCTCGCGGCTGGCGAAGACCAGAGCCGCAAGGTCGGAGCGGGTGATGACCGGCCGCCGTTCGTCGAAGGCGAGGTCCTGGAATGTCGCCAACGCCCGCGGCAGGCGCCGTTCGACCCCGTGGAAGAGGCAGCCGTCGATGCGGCCGATGAGCGCCAGTCCCCTCGCCATCACGGCGTCCATCAGGTCCAGCGCCAGGCCGGCGTTCGCCGCGGCCAGGTGTCGCATGAAGTCGGCCGTCCAGGAGGCAGCCAGACCGTCGGACATCGTGACCACGTCCACCGGCGAATCCGGCGAGCCACCGAGGGCAGCCCCCGTCAGCTCCCCGGGCCCCATGATGAGCAGGATCACCTGCTTCCCCTCGCTGCTCGAGCGCCGCAGGGCGACCCAGCCGTCGATGAGCAAGATCACGTGCAGCGGCTCTCCCTGGACGCTCAGTCGTTCCCCGCGCCGGAACGGCCGCAGCCTGACGGACTCGGCCAGCGAGCCCAGTGTCGCGTCCGAAGCGTGTGGGAAGGCATGCGCCAGCCGGGTGCGCAGGTCGGCGGGAGGCGTCTGGCCAGCCGGCGGGGACGAGGCACCGACGATGAAGGACACGAGCGATCGACCCACTTTCGGCATGTGAAGGCAGGCTGGGCGGGGGCCGACTCCGCGGCCGCGGTGATGAACCTAGCAGACCCTCCCACGCACGAAACGGAACTTGTTCCTATCGGATGGTGGGCCATCGTGCCACGGTCTCGTGGCTCGGTGCCGTCGCTCGGCGCCGTGGCACGCTAGGGGGCCCCCTCCCCGTGGATCGGCGATCGGATTCGAATAGCCCTCCGGCCAACGCTGGCCGCCCCGGAGGGGTCGGCCGGTCATGGTCGATGCCCTCGGCCGGATCCGCCGCCGGAGCCCTCGCCATCGTCGTGGGGGTGACGGTGCTCGCCGGTTGGCTGACCGGGTCCGACGCCCTCAAGAGCGTGATCCCGGGTGCGGTCAGCATGAAGCCCAACACGGCCCTCGGCTTCCTCCTCGCCGGCGGCGCGCTGCTTTCACTGCGTTCTTCCGGCGCTCGGCCAGTCGTCGGGCGGCTCGGCCTGGCGCTGTCGATCGGCATCGTGGCGATCGGCTTGCTCACCCTGCTCGAGTACTGGCTGCACGTGGACCTGGGGATCGATCAGCTGCTGTTCCGGGAGCCCGCGGCGGCCGCTGGTACCGTCGCCCCGGGCCGCATGGCCGGCAACACCGCGCTCAGTTTCGTGTTGAGCGGGACGGGCCTGCTCCTGCTCTGGCGACGTCCGCGTGCCCGGGTCATCGGGCAGGCGCTCACGCTGCTCTCCGTGGTCATCGCGACGCTGGCGCTGCTGGGCTATGCGTTCGGCGTGCCCGACCTGTACCGGATCGGCGGGTGGTCTTCCCAGATGGCGGTCCACACGGCGCTGACGTTCCTCCTCCTGGGCCTGGGCATCCTGTCCGTTCACCGGCACGACGGGTTGCTTGCCCCGTTCGCGGCGGCCGGCATCGCCGGCTCGCTCGCCCGACGCCTGCTGCCGGTGGCCGTGGGCATGCCGATCCTCCTCGGCTGGCTCGGGCTCGAAGGCGAGCAGGCCGGCCTGTTCGGTACGGAGACGGGTGTCGGCCTGCTCATCGTCGCCTCCATGATCACCGTGACGATCGCGATCTGGACCACCGCCCGCTCCTTCGGCGCAGCCGAACGGCAGTTGCGCTTGAGCGAGACCCGCTTCGGCGACCTGTTCGAGACGGCGCCGGATGCGCTGGTGGTCGTGGATCGCAGCGGGACGGTGATGAACGTCAACGCCCGCACCGAGTCGCTCTTCGGCTACGGCCGCGTCGAGCTGACCGGGAGGCTGGTCGAAGACCTCATCCCGAGTCGGTTCCATGCCACTCACGTCGCCCGCCGCACCGCCTATGCGGCCGCGCCGTCGATCCGGCCGATGGGCGTGGGCCTGGAGCTGTCGGGTCGCCGCCGAGATGGTACCGAGTTCCCGATCGAGATCAGCCTGAGCCCGCTGCACAGCGAGGACGACCTGTTCGTGACGGCGGCCGTACGCGACATCACCGACCGCAAGCGCGCCGAGGCTGAGATCCGACAGCTCAACGAGGGCCTCGAGCAGCGGGTGACCGAGCGGACGGCCGAGCTCAGCGCCGCGAACCGCGAGCTGGACGCCTTCAGCTACTCCGTCTCCCACGACCTGCGCGCGCCCCTCCGGGCCATGGACGGCTTCTCGAAGATCCTCCTCGAACGGCACGCGGAGGCCCTTCCGCCGGAGGGGCAGCGGTATCTGGGCATCGTGCGCGATAGCTCACGCGAGATGGGGGTCATGGTCGACGAGTTGCTCAACTTCTCGCGCCTGGGACGCCAGGAGCTGGAGCGGCGCCCGGTGGCGCCAGCTGAGATCGCGCGCGCGGCGCTGGCGGAGCTGACCGCCGACGGATCGGGACGCCACCTCGAGGCCCGCATCGACGAGCTGCCGGCCTGCCGGGCGGACCCCGTCCTGCTCAAGCAGGTCTTCGTCAACCTGCTGGGCAATGCCCTCAAGTTCAGCCGCGAGCGGGACCCGGCGATCATCGAGGTCACCGCCCGTGACGGCGAGGGAGCGGGCGATGGGCCGGTCTACCTGGTGCGCGACAACGGCGTTGGCTTCGACATGCGCTACGCCGACAAGCTGTTCGGCGTGTTCCAGCGGCTCCATCCGGCCGAGGAGTTCGAGGGCACCGGGGTCGGCCTGGCGATCGTCGCGCGCATCGTCGATCGTCACGGCGGGCGCATCTGGGCGGAGAGCGCACCCGGTGCCGGCGCCACATTCCTGTTCACATTAGGAGGCACGACATGAGCGAGCATCCCATCGAACTTCTCCTCGTCGAGGACAACCCGCGCGACGCGGAGCTGACCCTCCTGGCCTTCCGGGACATGAAATTCGCGAACAGGGTCCACCTCGCGCGCGACGGCGAGGAGGCGCTGGAGTTCGTGTTCGCCACGGGTCGTTACGCGGCTCGCGACGTGTACAGCAGCCCGCGGGTGGTGCTGCTCGACCTGAAGTTGCCCAAGGTCGAAGGGCTCGAGGTCCTCCGTCGGATCCGGGCCGACCCTCGCACGCGGACATTGCCGGTCGTGGTCCTGACCTCGTCGAACCAGGAGAAGGACGTCATCGAGGCGTATGCGCTCGGCGTCAACAGCTACATCGTCAAGCCGGTCGATTTCGAACACTTCTCGCAGTCGATCCGGGACCTCGGCCTCTACTGGATGGTCCTCAACGAGCCACCGATCGAGCCCCGGGAAGCGAGATGACCGAGCCAGACCCGCCGTTCCGTTGCCTGATCCTCGAGGACCGCCCGGCCGACGCCGAGCTCATCCTGCACGAGCTGGGCAGCGCCGGCGTGCGCGTCGATCCGACCGTCGTCGATGGCGAGGAGGGCTTCCGGTCCGCGCTCGACGCGTCGACCGACCTCGTCCTGGCCGATTACTCGGTGCCCGGGTTCGGTGCGCTGGCGGCCCTCCGCATCCTCCGGGAGCGGGCGCTCGACGTCCCGCTGGTCGTCGTCAGCGGGAGCATCAGCGAGGAGATCGCCGTCGAGTGCATGCGGTTGGGCGCCGCCGACTACCTGCTCAAGGATCGCCTCGGGCGGCTGGGCATCGCGGCCCGCCAGGCGATCGAGCGGCGCGATGCCGAGCGCCGCCGTCGGGAGAACGAAGCTGCGCTGCTCGAACGCGACCGGCAGTTCCGGGCCGTCTTCGAGAACGCCCTCGACGCGATCATCATCGTCGACGATGAGCGGCGCCTGGTCGACACAAACCCGGCCGCCAGCTCGCTCCTGGGCCGGTCGCGCGACGAGCTGCTGCGGCTGCGGATCGAGGACCTCTTCCCGACCGCCTATCGCGAGACGGCCACGAGCCTCTGGCAAGGTTTCATCGCCGAGGGCGAGCAGCACGGGGAGGTCAGCCTGCTCCATGCCGACGGGAGCCTGCGGATCGCCGACTACCGGGCGCGGGCGAACATCCTCCCCGGTCGACACCTGTCGGTCATGCGCGACATCAGCGACCGGCGCAGGCTGGAGGAGCAGCTCAGCCAGTCGCAGAAGATGGAAGCGGTCGGCCGGCTCGCCGGCGGCATCGCCCACGACTTCAACAACCTGCTGACCGCCATCTCGGGCTACGCCCAGCTCCTCAGCTCGTCGCTCGAGAGATCCGATCGACGGCAGGACGACGTGTCCGCGATCGTGACGGCCGCAGAGAGTGCCGCGCGCCTGACCAACCAGCTCCTCGCCTTCAGCCGCCGGCAGATCCTGCAACCGCGGGTGGTGGCCCCGGCCGATGTGCTGACCGGGATCGCGCCCCTCATCCGCCGCATCATCGGCGAGGGCCTGGAGTTGACGATCGAGGCCGATCCGGAGACCGGCCACGTGCGGGCGGACCCGAGCCAGCTGGAGCAGGTGATCGTCAACCTCGCCGTCAACGCCCGCGACGCGATGGCGCTCGGCGGACGACTGACCCTCGAGACCCGCAACGTCACGCAGGACGAGTCGTATGCCGAAGCGCATGCCGACGTGGCGCCCGGCCACTACGTGCTTGTCGCCGTGAGCGACACCGGGGTCGGGATGGACAGCGAGACCATCGCCCGCATCTTCGAGCCGTTCTTCACGACGAAGGGACCGGAGCGCGGGACCGGGCTCGGCCTGGCGACCGTCTACGGGATCGTCAAGCAGAGCGGCGGACACGTATGGGTCTACTCGGAGCCGGGACGGGGCACGACCTTCAAGGTCTATCTGCCGCGCGTCGACGCCCCGGCCGACCC
>JBGPMJ010000057.1:0-10025 GCA_041486935.1 Candidatus Limnocylindria bacterium
AAGAGGACGCGGTCGGCGTACCGCTCGAAGAAAGCCCGCGCGGTGTACGGCTGACGCCCCAGCTCGCCCAGGCGGGCGGCGATGTCCACGTGGAAGTTCGGGCACGCATCGAGCGTCGCCCCGACCCAGGCCAGGTCCTCGGCGGCGCAGCCCACGTGCGCGCCGATGAACGTCGTCACCGGGTGGCGCAGCAGTACCCGGCGCAGACCTTCGAGCAGCTCGTCGAAGGGCGGGAAGCCGGGCAGATCGGGGCGTCCGGGCGGACGCGTCGGCCAGAAGTGCCAGTCGGGGTGGGCGTGGAGCTCCTCCCAGCGCTCGTTGGTCGGGTCCAGGGGCTCGAAGAAGGCGACCGGGTCCGCGACGTGGATGACGACCGGCAGCGCCAGCCGAGCAGCGGCAGCCCACAGTGGGTCCAACCGCGCGTCGTCCACGGCCACGAGTCGACCCACCGTGTCGCGCGCCCGAAGCCCGAGCACCTTCCAGACCTTCAGGCCCCGAGCCCCCGCCAGCGCCGCCGCCTCGAGTCGTCGAGCCTCGGTCTCGCCGAAGCGTTCGTCCTCGGCCCATCGTTCGTCGTCGAGGCCGGCGAAGACGGCGATGCGATCGGGGTGCGGCCGCTGCCAGCGCTCGATCTCCGCCGCGAGCGCCTCGCCCCATCCCCCGTCGAGGTCGACGATGGCTTCGACGCCACCTTCATCGAGGATCGGCAGCAGCTCGTCCGGCGGGCGGGAGGCCCACGCGCCGCCGAACGCGGCACCGAGGTGATTGTGGGCGTCGACGACCGGCCACGCCGGCCTCACGACCTCGTGCGCGGCCACCCGCAGCCGCGAGCGCGGCTGGAAGTCGGCCAGGCGCAGCTCGTCGGCGGTCACTCCAGGACGACCACCTGCGAGAGGTGGCGGGGCGCGTCGGGATCGCGGCCGCGGGCCGCGGCGAGCCCGAGCGCGAGTGCCTGGATGGGCGGCAGGAGCAGGGGCAGCCGGGCGGCGTGGTAGAGGTCCGGGGCTGGGTCCAGCCACCACGTCGAGGCGCCCAGGTCGGCGCACTCGTCGAGGACCCTGCGCTCCTCGGCGGCGCCCGGGCCGCCGGGCAGGCCGACCACGAGGACACCCGGTTCGCAGACCGAGATGGGACCGTGGCGGAACTCGAGCGGTTCATACGCCGAAGCGGGCAGCTGGCTCGTCTCGGTCACCTTCAGGCAGGCCTCCCGCGCCAGGCCGAAGGTGGCGCCGCCGCCCAGGACGACGATCCGCGACCAGGACATCTCGGCCGCCCGAGCCCACGCCCGCTCGACCTCCGGGCTCGTGAGGGCATCGAAGCGATCCGGCAGGCGAGCCAGATCGACGCCCAGCGTCGTTGCCGGTGCGCAGCGGCCCACGATGCCCAGCAGGAGCGCCAGCATGCTCGTGAACGAGCGTGTCATGACGATCGCACGCTCGTCACCGAGCGGCGAGACCAGGCGCTCGGTGGCCAGGGACGCGAGCGGGCTCTCCGAGCGGCAGGTGACGGCGATGGTGACGGCGCCGGCCGCGTGGCGGCGCTCGGCCACCGCGACCGCCTCGGAGGTCTCGCCCGAGCGCGAGATGACGACTGCCACGGCACGCTCCGGACCTGCCCCGAAGACCCCCGCCGGCCGCAGCAGGATCTCCGAGAGCGGCACGCCGATCGCCGGCCGCCCGGTCTCCGCGCGGTAGGTCCAGGCCACCGCCTGGGCCAGGTGGTACGAGGATCCAGCGCCGCTGAACACGACGAGGTGCGCCGAAAGGAGCGACTCGACGATCCGCCCGGGCGCGGCCGCGCCGGCCTCCAGGGCCGCCGCCACCGCCTCCCCGCTCGTCGCCGCCTCGCGCCAGGTGACGCTGGCTCGAGCGTCTGCGCTCATGCCTGCGCCTCGCCCAGGTCGACGAAGTAGCGCACCCGGTCGCTGCGCACGACGCTGCGGCAGAACTCGATGGGCTGCATCGTGGTGTCGAAGGCCGTGCGCTCGACCACCAACGCCGGGTCGCCGCGGTGCTTGCCCAACAGCGACGCCTCCTCGGCCGTGAGCAGGACCGGCTCGAAGACCTCGTGGGCACGCGCAGGGCGGACGCCGTAGTCGGCCAGCAGCGTGTCGTAGAGACGGCGACGGGAGAAGTCCCGCTCGGCGAGGCCAGGGAAACGCGCCGCCGGCAGGTAGCTCGTCTCGGCCACCAGCGGCTCGTCGTCGGCGAGGCGCAGGCGTCGCAGCGCCACGACCGGCGTTTCCAGGGGCAGCCCCAGGGCCGCCGCCACGGTCCGGGTGGCCGGCTCCATGCGGACCCCGAGCACGCGCGTGCCCGGTCGCATGCCCAGCCGCTCGATCTCGCGGCTGAAGGAGTAGAAGCCGCCCAGCCCCTGCTCCAGCTTGGGCGTGGCGACGTACGTCCCGAGCCCGCGGCGGATCTCCAGGTAGCCCTCCGCGACGAGCTGACCGAGGGCCTGGCGGACGGTGGCCCGACTCACGCCGTAGCGCGCCATCAGCTCCAGCTCGGACTCGATGCGCGCCCCGGGCGCCAGCTGGCCGCCCTTGATCTGCTCGAGCAGGTCGGCCTTGATCTGGCGGTAGAGCGGCACGCCCTCGACGGCCATCGCCGACACCTCAGCCCTTCAATCCGGACAGCGTGATGCCGCGCACGAAGTGCCTCTGCGCGATCACGAACAGGATGGTCATCGGGAGCAGGCTGACGAGGGCACCGGCCATCATCAGCGGCCACTTGCCGATGAACTGGCCCTTGAAGAGGGCCAGCCCGGCCGTGACCGTGAACTGGTCCGTGTCGCGCAGGTAGACGAGCGGGCTGAGGAGGTCGTTCCAGGTCCACATGAAGGTGAAGATGGCGAGCGTCGCGAGTACCGGTCGCGCCAGCGGCAGGTAGATGTGACGGTAGACCTGCCAGGGATTGGCGCCATCGACGCGCGCCGCGTCCGCCAGCTCGCGCGGCACGGTCAGGAAGTACTGGCGCATGAGGAATGTCCCGAATGCGCCGCCGAGCCAGGCCTCGACCCACAGGGGCTCCTGCGTGCCGATCCAGTTGCCGCTCACCGACAGGGGGTGGGGCAGCGATCGGAACAGGATGAAGTTCGGCACCAGGACGACCTGGAACGGGATGATCAGCGTGGCCAGCAGGACGGCGAAGAGTATCCCCCGACCGCGGAACGGGAGCACCGCGAAGGCGAAGCCGGCCATCGAGCAGGTCACCAGCTGGCCGGCCGTGTTGAGGAGCGCGAGCTTCAGCGAGTTGAAGAAGAAGATCGCGAACGACGTGCCCGGCACGCCCTTCCACATCTCCGCGTAGTTCTCCAGGTGGAACCCGGATGGGAACGCCAGCGGCGGTGCGCCGAAGACCTCTGCGCGCGTCTTCAGCGAGGTGAGCACCATCCAGATGAACGGCGCCATCATGAGGAGGCCGCCGCCGATGAGCAGGCCATAGAGCACGATCCGACGGACGCGAGCCGCGGGCGAGGCGGCTCGTCGGAAGGCCGCGGTCACTGGTAGTGCACCCACCGGCGCTGGAGCCGGAAGTAGATCAACGTCAGGACACCCACGATGACGAACAGGATCCACGACGCCGCGCTGGCGTAGCCCATGCGGAAGAACCTGAAGCCGTTCTCGTAGATGAAGTAGACGAGCGTGATGGTGGCCTCGGTCGGGTTTCCGGGCCGGGCCAGCACGTAGACCTGGTCGAAGACCTGGAAGGCGCCGATCAGACCGAGGATGCCGGTGAAGAAGAGGCTCGGCGTCAGGAGCGGCAGCGTCACGTAGCGCAGTCTCGCCCAGCGGCCGGCACCGTCGACGTCAGCGGCGTCGTACAGCTCTTCGGGCACCGCCTGGAGCCCGGCCAGGAAGATGATCGTGCTGATGCCGACGCCCTGCCAGACGGTCATGAAGACGATCGCGGGGACGGCCCAGAACGGGTCCGTGATCCACCGCTGGGGCGGCACGCCGACGAACCCGATGATGCTGTTGAGGATGCCGTTGGGGGCGTAGATCCAGGCCCAGACAAGCGAGATCGCGGTCGCCGACGTGACCAGGGGCAGGAAATACGACGTACGGATCCAGGCGATGCCGCGGATCGCCCGGTTCAGCGACAGGGCGAGGAAGAGCGCCAGCGCCATGTCGAGCGGGATCGACAAGACCGTGAACAGCACGGTGTTGCGCAGCGCGCTCATGAAGCGGTGGTCGCCGAGCAGCTCCCGGAAGTTGTCGAAGCCGACGAACTCAGGTGCCGTGAGCAGGTCCCAGCGCGTGAACGAGATGCCCAGGGTCGCCAGGATGGGGCCGGCGGAGAGCAGCGCCAGCCCGATGATCGTCGGCGCCAGGAAGAGCCAGGCCCAGCGAACCTCCGCCGCGAGCGGCCCGCCGCGTCGACGGGCCACCCGCGATCGCCCGGTCACTGCTGGGCGAGGATGGCGTTCAGCTCCCCGACGACCGCGTCGATGGCCTCGGCGGCGGTCTTGTTGGGAGCGTTGAAGACGTTCGTGTCGAGCTCCGCCTGGAGCGTCGTGGTGAATTTGTCGTAGCCCTTGAACGAGGGCTTGAGGTGCCCGTAGGCGATGGAGTCGGCGAAGACCTGCGCGCCGTCGAACGACGATGCGTAGGGGCCGGCCAGGACGGACTTGTCGATGGGCAGCGCCGCCTTGAGCTGCATGAGCATCTGCTGCGCCTCGGGGCTGGTCAGGAACTTGACGAACTTCCAGGCCGCCTCGGGGTTCTTGCTCTTCTTGTAGACGACGGCGCCCGTCGGATTGAGCGAGGTCACCTTGCCGGCCGCGCCAGCGGGCAGCGGCGCGATGCCCAGGTCGATCCCGGCGTTGAGGAGCGTGGGCACGAGCCAGGAGCCGTTCGCCTCCATGGCCGCCTGGCCCTGCTCGAAGGCGTCACCGGTCTCGGCGAAGAGCGCCGGCTCGGGCATGATCTTCTCCTTGTAGATCAGGTCCTGCAGGAACTGCAGGCCGCCCTTCGCCTCGGCGCTGTCGAGCAGCGTGGTCTTGCCGTCCGGCGCCAGGACGTCGCCGCCGTTCTGCCAGACCAGCGACGACCAGTAGTTCTCCATGTCCGTGGTCTCGGTGTACAGGCCCCACTGGTCGATCGTCTTGTCGCCGTCCTTGTCCTTGGTCAGCTTCTTGCCCGCGGCGACGAGGTCCTCCCACGTCCAGGTGTCGTCCGGGTAGGCAACGCCCGCCTCGTCGAACATGGCCTTGTTGTAGTAGAGGACCACGCTGTTGAGATCGCGTGGCAGCCCGTACTGGCCGCCGTCCGCGGTGGTGAAGTCCTTGACGGCCAGGTCGACCAGCTTCGAGAGGTCGTAGCCGTCCTTGTCGATGTAGGGCTTGAGGTCGAGCAGGACGTCGCGGGCCTGGTAGTCGGGGAAGAGGGGCCCGTCCATGGCGAACACGTCGGGCGCGGCCCCACCGGCGAGGCCGGTCTGCAGCTTGTCCCAATACGTGGTCCAGTCCGAGACGGTCACCTTCACGTCGATGTCGGGGTTGGCCTTCTTGAAGACATCGACGATGGCCTGCTGGCTCTGCAGCTCGGACGGATCGCCCCAGATCGAATACTCGATGGCGGGTTTCTGGCCCCCGCATGCCGCGGCTGTCATGGCGGCGATCGCACCGGCGGCCAGGATCGTCGCCAGCCGCATCGGGCGGCCAGCGCTTCGGGTTGCTCCGTTCATCGTCGCTCCTCCCAGTGGCGTGGGTCGCTGCCCACGCAGGATGTCCAGACGTCCGTACGTCTTCCAGCCTAGCTCCGCCTGTCAACCGGGGCGGAGCCACGCCGGCAGCCACTCCCCTTCGGCCGCGATCAGCTCGTCGACGAGGCGCCACGTCTCCTCGAGGGAGAGGCGGGCCTGGATCTGCGGGTCCTGCATGGCCGCGTGGTAGACGGCGTCGCGGTCCTCGTCGAGCGCCGCACGGATGGTCAGGCGCTGGGCGTCGATGGCCGGCCGGATGTACGCGGCGCACTGGGGCGGCAGGGAGCCCGCAGCCTGGGGATGGATCCCGCCGCCGTCCACGAGGCAGGGCACCTCCACGCAGGCGTCCGGGTCCAGGTTGGCCACGAAACCACGGTTCATGACATTGCCCACGATCCGTTCCGTCTGGCCGGTCAGGAGGGCATGGACGATGACCGCGGCGTACTCGCCGCTGCGCTCGATCTCGAACGGCTCGCCGGCGTCGAGCCGGCGCTTCGTCTCGGCGTACTCATCGAGGTTCGCGGCCACGCGCGCGAGGTACTCCCCGATGGGGATGTTGAAGCGCTCCACGGCGTCGCCCTTGGGGATGAACCAGGGGTTGTACTCGGCGTGGTGCTCGGAGGATTCGGTGGGGTAGTAGCCCAGGCGCCGGAACAGCTCGGCGCGCACGAGGTCGTCCGGGGGGATCCGGTCGTCGGCCACGAAACGGCGCAGGTCCGGATACAGGTCGCGGCCGTGATGCTCCAGCCGCAGCAGGAAGGCGAGGTGGTTGACGCCCGCCGAGACGTGCTCGATCTCATCGCGCGGGATGCCCAGGTAGCGGCCGATCGCGTCCACCGTCCAGTAGACCGAGTGGCAGAGCCCCACCGTGCGGATGTCGCTCCGCTCCGCCACGGCCCAGATGAGCATCGACATCGGGTTGGTGTAGTTGAGGAACCACGCGTCGGGGCAGAGCTCCTCCATGTCGCGCACGATGTCGAGCACGACCGGGATGGTGCGCAGGCCGCGCATCACGCCGCCGATGTTGATGGTGTCGTTGATCGTGTAACGCAGGCCGTGGCGCGCCGGCACGGCGAAGTCGATCTGCGTCGCCCGGGCACCGCCGACCTGGATCGTGTCCACCACGAAGTCGGCGCCGCGCAGGGCCTCGCGGCGGTCGAGATGGGCCTCGATGCGCGGGGTCGCCCCCAGGGCGCCGGCGGTCCAGTGCGCCATGCGCGCGGCCGTGGCGAGGCGGTCCGCATCGATGTCGTGGAGGGCGAACGTCGCGTCGTGCAGTTCCGGGTAGGAGAGGAAGTCGCCCAGGAGGTTGCGCGTGAACTCGACGCTGCCCGCGCCGATCAGCACGATCCGGGTCATCAGCGCCTCCAGACATACGGACGTCCGTACCTCCGCGGATGATACCATCCCGGGCATGACGTTCCGCCCCGGTACGCTGCGCGGCCTCCGCCAGTGCGCCTCCCCGCGTGGCACGTTCACCGTGCTCGCACTGGACCATCGCCAGAACCTGCGCCGCGAGCTGCGGCTCGCAGATCCTGCCTCGGTGACCTTCGAGGAGATGGTCGAGTTCAAGCGCGCCGTGGTGCGGGCGCTGGCCGATTCCGCCACCGGCGTCCTGCTCGATCCCGAGATCGGCGCCGCCCAGTGCATCGCCGACGGGTCGCTGCCAGCGTCGGCGGGCCTCATCGTGGCGGTCGAGGCGACCGGCTACGACGGCCCATCCACCGCGCGCCAGAGCCGCATCCTCGAGGGCTGGAGCGTGGAGCAGGCGGCGCGGCTGGGCGCGTCGGCGGTCAAGCTGCTCGTCTACTACCACCCCCAGGCCGTCAACGCGCCTGCCCAGGAGGCGCTCGTGGCCTACGTCGCCGAGGAGGCCCGCGCCAGCGACCTGCCGCTCTTCCTGGAGCCACTGGGCTACTCGATCGCGGACGGCGGGAAGCTGACCGGCGAGGAGCGGCGCGGCGTCGTGATCGAGACGGCACGGCGCCTGACGGCCATCGGCGGCGACATCCTCAAGGCCGAGTTCCCCTATGATGCGTCCGTGGCCGACGAAGCGCGCTGGCGCGAGGCGTGTGACGAGCTGACCGCGGCCTCGCGCGTGCCCTGGGTGCTCCTCTCGGGCGGCGTGGACGAGCGGACGTTCGAGCGCCAGGTCGAGGTCGCCTGCGCCGCGGGCGCCAGCGGCGTGCTCGCGGGACGCGCCGTCTGGGCCCCAGCCGCGACGATGCCGCCGGCCGAGCGCGATGCCTTCCTCACCGGCGAGGGTCGCCGCCGCCTCGACGCGCTCGCAGACCGCGTGGACGCACTGGCACGACCGTGGGAGACGGCCAGCCCGCTCGCCGCCATGAAGCCGCCAGGCGACGGCTGGTACCGGGAGTACTGAGCGTGGTGCCGCCGATCGACCTCGGGCTGCTCGTGGTGGGCGAGATCAACCCGGACATCATCGTCGCCGGTGCCCACGCGCAGCCACGCTTCGGGCAGGTGGAGCGGTACGTGCGCGCCATCCGGTTGGCCGTGGGCAGCTCGTCGGTCATCACCGCCTGCGGCGCCACGCGGCTGGGGCTGCCAACCGCCTTCGTGGGCGTGGTGGGGGACGACATGTTCGGGCGCTTCATGCTCGACGAGATGCGCGCCAGAGGCATCGACGTGAGCGCCTGCCGCATCGACCCGGAGCTGCCGACCGGCGTGACCGTGGTCCTCGATACCGGCGCCGACCGGGCGATACTGACCGCCCCGGGAGCGATGGCGTCGCTCCACGCTGAGGAGGTCCCCCTGGCTCTGCTCATGCGGGCGCGCCACCTGCACGTCGGCAGCTGGTTCCTCCAGGACCGGCTGCGCCCCGGCCTGCCCGGGCTCTTCGCCGCAGCACACGCCGAGGGCCTCACGACCTCGCTCGACCCGGGCTGGGACCCCGCCGAGGAGTGGCAGGGGCTGCAGGAGGTCCTCGCCCTGACGGACGTCTTCCTGCCCAACACGGCCGAGGCACGGGGAGTCGGCGGCGCGAGCGACGTCGCGGCCGCGGCACAGGCGATCCGACAGGTCGGGCCGGAGGGCATGACCGTCGTGGTCAAGCAGGCCGACCGGGGCGCTCTCGCCGTGCGCGGCTCCGCGAAGGTCACCAGCGACGCGCTCCGGGTGACCGTGGCCGACGCGGTGGGGGCCGGAGACTCGTTCGACGCCGGCTTCCTGTGCGGGTACCTGCGAGGCTGGCCCCTGGCGGATGCACTCGAGCTGGCCGTGGCCTGTGGCGCCCTGTCCACGCAGCGCGCGGGCGGCACCGACGGGCAACCCACCCTCGAGGAGGCGCGCGCGGCCCTGCTCGCCGCCGGGCGAGACCTGCCGGCATGAGCGGCGGCCGGCTGATCTGCGTCGCCCCTGCGCCGGCCATCGACCGCCTCGAGGAGGTCGAGGCGCTGCGGGCCGGGGCGATCCACCGGCCGGTGGCCGTGACCGCGCTGCCCGGCGGCAAGGGGCTCAACGTGGCCCGGGCCGCGCACCGGCTCGGCGCCCCGGTCATGGCCGTCGGCTTCCTGGCCGGCCACGCCGGCCGCTGGATCGAAGAGGCGCTGACCGGCATCGGCGTGAGCGGCCGCTTCACCTGGGTCGACGGCGAGACCCGGACCTGTGTCTCGATCCTCGACCGCGCCACGGCCGAGCTGACGGAGATCTACGAGCCGAGCCCCGCCGTGGGCGCAGGGGACTGGGAGGCGCTGCTGGCGCTGCTGGATGAGACGATCGCGACCCATGCCGCCGCGACCGGCGACGGGACGATCGTCACCATCTCCGGCGGCCTGCCCACCGGCTCGCCCGCCGATGCCTTCGCGCGGGTCGTGGCCACGTCTCACGCCTGGGGTGCCCGGACGCTCGTCGACGCCTACGGGCAGGGCCTCGCGGCCGCCCTGGCCGAACATCCCTGGCTGGTCAAGGTCAACGCCACCGAAGCGGCCGAAGCACTCGGCGCCGGTCCGCTCGGAGAGTCCGGGGCCGGGATCCGCGACCTGGCGCACGCGCTCGTGGAGAGGGGCGCAGGTAACGCCGTCGTCACCGCCGGCGGCAGCGGCTCCGTCCTCGTCGGGATGGGGCTGGAGCTTCGGCTCGGTCCGCCCCCGGTGCGGGGTCGCTATCCGGTCGGATCGGGTGACGCCTTCCTGGCCGGAACTGCCGCCGGTCTCGCCTCGGGCCTCGGCCTCGGCCCCGCCTTCTTCGCCGGCGCCGGTGCTGCAGCCGCCAACGCGCTCGTGCCCGGGGCGGGTGAGCTCGATCCGGACGAGGCGCGCCGGCTGGCCACGAGGATCGCTCTCACCGCGGCGGGATCGT
>JBGPMJ010000058.1:0-9948 GCA_041486935.1 Candidatus Limnocylindria bacterium
CCGTGCCCTCGGGGCGCCGGCCGAGGAAGGTCACGGTGGCGTGGCCCAGCGCCGTCAAGACGTTGGCGACGGCGCTCTCGAGGGCCTCAGCGTCGACGGCGAGGTCCCGCGCCGATCGTCCGACCAGATCCTCGTGCGGTGTCGCGAAGAGCAGGGATGCGGCCGGGTTGGCGTCGAGGATCGTGCCCTGATCGTCAAGCATGACGAGCGCGTCGGGCAGGTGCTCTAGGAAGTCCCCCAGCTCCGTGTCCCGACCCACGAGTGGCACGTCCATCGCTGGCTATGCTAGAGGGGATGTCATCCCCCATTCGCCGTATCGGGCTGCCATGACCGCCGCCCCGGGCGAGCCCGACGCGCTGACGCCGGAGGAGTCGCTCCTGCGCGACACGGCCCGCGACTTTGCCGAGCGCGAGCTGGCGCCGGGCGCGGCGGAGCGCGACGAGGCGGAGCGGTTCGACCGGGCGCTCTTCGACCGCATGGGTCATCTCGGTTTCACGGCGGCGCCCTTCCCGGAGTCGATCGGGGGCGCCGGCTTCAGCTACCGGGCCTGGACGCTGGCCATGGAGGAGGTGGCCCGGGCGGATATGGCCATGGCCATCGCCCTCAGCGTCCACGTCCTCTCGCAGTACCCCGTGCACACCTGGGGCAGTGATGAGCAGCGGGCCCGCTGGCTGCCGGCGATGCTGGCCGGCGAGGCGCTCGGCGCCTTCGCCCTGACCGAGCCACACGCCGGCTCGGATGCCGCCGCCATCCGCACGCGGGCGACGCGCCTGGGGCCCACCGGGTCCCCCGAGGGCTACCGGCTCGATGGGACGAAGACGTGGATCAGCAATGCCCCCGAGGCGGATCGCTACCTCGTCTTCGCCACCCTCGACCCGGATCTCGGGCGCGACGGGATCACGACCTTCCTCGTCGAGAAGGGCACGCCCGGGTTCCGCCCCGGGCGCCACGAACGGAAGATGGGCATCCGGGCCTGCCCCGCGTCCGAACTCATCTTCGAGGGCTGCGAGATCCCCGTCGCGAACCGACTCGGCGGGGAGGGGGAGGGATACCGCATCGCGCTGTCCGCCCTGGGGGAGGGGCGCATCTCGATCGCCGCGGCGTGCACCGGCCTGGCCCAGGCTGCTCTCGAGGTGGCGGCGCGCTACCTGACCGAGCGAGTCGCCTTCGGAGTCCCGCTGGCCGAGCAGCAGGGGCTGCGCTTCGTGCTTGCCGAGATGGCCCAGAAGGTGGCCACGGCGCGGGCGCTCACCCGCGCGGCCGCCGCGGCGAAGGACCGTGGCGAGCCGATCGCCGAGGCTGCGTCGCTGGCGAAGTGGACGGCCTCGGACGCGGCGATGCGCGTCACGACCGACGCGGTGCAGCTCCTGGGCGCTGCCGGCTACTCGCGAGAGAACCCGGTCGAGCGCTACATGCGCGACGCCAAGGGGGCCCAGATCTACGAGGGCACGAACCAGATCCACCGCCTGATCGTGGCCGAGCACGTCCTGGGGAGGGTCTCGCGCTCCTGAGACGTATGCCCGGCGGTCATGCCCCCGCCCCGGCCGCCCACTCCCCGGGGTGTAGATTCGCCACATGACGAGCTCCGCCGACGGCCCCGACGGCCGTGTCTTCCTCGTCTCCGCGGCGCGCACGCCGATCGGCAAGTTCGGTGGCAGCCTCGCCGACATCCCGGCCACGACCCTCGGCGGAATCGCCATCCGCGCGGCCGTCGAGCGCGCCGGCGTTCCGCAGGACGCCATCGACGACGTCTTCATGGGCATGGTCCTCCAGGCGGGCACGGGCCAGGCCCAGGCGCGCGTGGCGGCCCTCAAGGCCGGCCTGCCCGAGACGACCAGTGCCACCACCATCAACCGCGTCTGTGGTTCGGGGATGAAGGCGATCATGCTCGCCGCTTCGGAGATCAAGGCCGGCGACGCGGAGATCGTCGTGGCCGGCGGCATGGAGAGCATGGACCTGGGGCCCTACCTGCTGCCCCGAGCTCGCTCTGGCTATCGGCTCGGCCACGGCGAGATGCTCGACTCCACGATCTCCGACGGGCTCTGGTGCTCGGTCGAGGACTGCCACATGGGCACGCACGCCGAGCGGGTTGCGGCGCACAGCGCGGTCAGCCGCGCGGACCAGGACGCCTTCGCCCTCGAGAGCCACCGGCGCGCCATCGCAGCCATCGACGGGGGCCGTTTCGGCGACGAGATCGTGCCGGTGCCGATCCGCCGCGGCAAGGAGGAGACGCTCTTCACGACCGACGAGGCGCCGCGCCGCGACACGACCCTCGAGGCGCTCGCCCGACTCAAGCCGGCCTTCGCGCTGCCGGCACGCGAGGAGGGCGAGCCGGAGCCCTCCGGCTCGGTCACGGCCGGCAACGCGCCCGGCATCAGCGACGGCGCCGCCGCCACCGTCGTCGCCAGCGAGCGCGCGGTGGAGCGCCACGGACTGCGGCCGCTCGCGCGCATCGTCGGCTATGCCCAGGCGGAGATCGCCGCCAAGTGGCTCTTCCTCGCCCCGGTCCAGGGCGTGCGCAAGCTCCTCGAGCGCACGGCGATGTCCATCGAGGACTTCGACCTCATCGAGATCAACGAGGCCTTCGCCGCCCAGGTGCTGGCCGACGGCCGCGAGCTCGGCTTCGACTGGTCGAAGGTGAACGTCAACGGCGGCGCGATCGCCCTGGGACACCCCATCGGCGCCAGCGGCGCGCGCATCGTGGCCACCCTGCTGCACGAACTGCGGCGGCGCGGAGGCCGGCACGGCCTGGCCACCCTCTGCCTCGGTGGCGGCGGCTCCGTGGCCATGGCCTTCGAGCGCGTCTGAGTCGCCTATCATCGAGGGGACCGGTCGCCGTGCCGGCCGGACTCATGGCGTAGACCCGGAGGAAGCCCATGCCCCGCGTCGCCATCATCACCGATTCGGCCTCGGACCTGTCGCCCGAGGACGCCGCCAGCCACGAGGTGACCGTGGTCCCGCTCATGGTCACCTTCGGCTCGACCGAGTACCGCACCGGCGTGGACATCGACGCCGAGCGCTTCTGGGAGATGATGACCGCGCCGTCCGCGCCCTTCCCCAGGACGGCCGCCTGTAGCCCGGGCGACTTCCAGGCCGCGTTCGGTCGCACGTTCGACGGGGGCGCCGACGAGATCGTCTGCATCACCGTCGGCGGCAAGCTCTCGGCCACGCTCAAGAGCGCCCAGATCGCCCGCGACGCGATGCCCGACCGGCTCATCCACGTCGTCGACGGCGACTCGGCCAGCTACGGCTTCGGCATACTGGTGCTGCTGGCCGCCGACCTGGCGAGGACCGGCGCCTCCGCCGCGGAGATCGTGGCCGAGGTCGAGCGGCGCAAGCCCGACTCCCGCTTCTACGTCGTCCTCGAGACGCTCGAGTACCTCAAGCGCGGCGGACGCATCAGCGGCGCCAAGGCGGCCATCGGCGGCATCCTCTCCGTCAAGCCGATCATCACCATCGAGGACGGTCTCGTGGAGACCGCGGATCAGCCCAGGACGCGCGGCAAGGCCCGCGAGCGGCTGTTCGAGTTGCTGACCGCGAAGCCCGTCGAGCGCGCCGTCGTCCTGCATGGCCAGGCCTCCGATGTCACGGCCTTCGCCGACGAGCTGGCGGCTCGCGCCGGGATCGCCCGCTCGAGCGTGATGGTCCGTCTGATCGGGCCCGCGATCGGCCCCCACGTGGGCCCCGGCGCATACGGCGCCGTCGTGCTCCGGCAGGCCTGAGTCGCGAGGGCCGGTGTACACTTCGACCGCTTCGCACCCCGCGAGCCAGCCCGCCCCCGACCTGTCCCCAGGGGCCCGGCGCTCGCGCCACGGAGGGATCAGCACTCGATGACTACCGAGCAAGTGGCTGCGCCGATCAACCCCTGGAAAGTGGCGCAGCAGCAGTTCGACCTCGCTGCGGGCAAGCTGGACCTCGACCCCGGCCTGCGGCATGTCCTGCGTGAGTGCCGACGCGAGTTGACGGTCCACTTCCCGGTGAAGATGGACGATGGCAGCGTGCAGGTCATGACCGGCTACCGCGTCCAGCACAACCTCGGCCGGGGGCCGGCCAAGGGCGGCATCCGCTACCACCAGGACGTCAGCCTCGACGAGGTGAAGGCCCTCGCGATGTGGATGACCTGGAAGTGCGCGGTCGTGGACCTGCCCTACGGCGGCGGCAAGGGCGGCGTCGTCATCGACCCCAAGAAGCTTTCGCAGCACGAGGTCGAGCGGCTGACCCGCCGCTTCGCCACCGAGATCAGCGTGCTCATCGGCCCCGAGCGGGACATCCCGGCCCCGGACGTCAACACGAACGCCCAGACCATGGCCTGGATCATGGACACCTACTCGATGCACGTCGGGTACACGGTCCCCGGCGTCGTCACCGGCAAGCCCATCAGCCTGGGCGGGTCCGAGGGCCGCAACGAGGCGACGGCCCGCGGTGCCGTCTACACCATCGTCGAGGCGGCCCGCCACCTCGGCACCGACCTGGGTCGCGCCACGGTCGCGGTGCAGGGCTTCGGCAATGCCGGTTCGATCGCCGCGCAGCTCATCGTCGGCGAGGGCGCCACGGTGGTGGCCGTCTCCGACTCGAGCGGTGGCATCCACAACGCGGCCGGCCTCGACGTCGAGAGGGTCATCGCCTGGAAGAAGGAGCACGGCACCGTCGTCGGCCTGCCGGGCACGACGGAGATCAGCAACGCCGAGCTGCTCGAGATCCCCTGCGACATCCTCATCCCCGCCGCCCTCGAGAACCAGATCACGCCGGGCAACGCCGGGCGGATCAAGGCCCGCATCATCGCCGAGGCCGCCAACGGCCCGACCACGCCCGAGGCGGACGACATCCTCCACGAGCGCGGCGTCTTCCTCATCCCGGACATCCTGTGCAACGCTGGCGGCGTGACGGTCAGCTACTTCGAATGGGTGCAGGACCTCAACCGCGACCACTGGAGCGAGGCGGTCGTCAACGCCAAGCTCAAGGAGATCATGGTCAAGGCCTTCGGCGAGGTGCTGCGGCTGGCGACGACCAACGACGTGAACAATCGGGTCGGTGCCTACCTGCTGGCGGTCGACCGGGTCGCCTCGGCCACCGCCCTGCGCGGCCTCTACCCGTAGCCGCGACGGCGGCCGGCCATCCACGCGACCCAGCCCCAACCCCGTTCCCGCGCGAGGACCCCATGACCGACGTCGCCGCCGCTCCGGCGGCCGAACTCGCCGCGCTCGCCGCGGAGCACTGGGAGGCGTACCTGGCCGCCCATCCGGTGGAGGCCACGGTCATCGGCGAGCGGCGCTTCGACGACCGCCTCGAGGACATCTCGCCCGATGGTGTCCGGGCGCGCGCGACGCAGCTGCGTGGTTTCCTCGAGCGGGCCCGGGCGATTCCCGCGGGGGTCATGGCCGAGGCCGACATGGTGACGCACGAGGTCCTCCTCGAGGCGCTCAAGACGGAGCTGTCGCTGGTCGAGGCCGATCTCGAGGCGTGGACGGTCGACCCCCTCAACGGGCCGCAGGTCCACTTCCTGAACCTGCCCCCGCTGCAGCCGGTCACGACGGTCGAGCAGGGCGAGGCGATGGCCGGCCGCTGGCGGGCCATGGGTCCCTGGCTGGACCAGCACATGGCCAACCTGCGCCGCAGCGCATCCGAGGGCCTCGTCGGCGTGCACGAGCCGGTGGTCAAGACGATCGAGGCCCTCGACGCCCTGGGCAAGCGCCCGCTGGAGACGTGGGCCGTCCTCGATCCCATCCGCGAGCCTCATCCCGACTGGCCGGCCGGCGACCTCGAGGCCTTCCGGGCCGACCTGCTGACGGCGGTCCGCGAGGGCCTGGCACCGGCCTTCGCCCGGTATCGCGAGCTGCTCGCCGACGTGATCCTGCCTGCGGCGCGGCCCGGCGAGCGAGCGGGCCTGCTGCACCTCCCGGGCGGTTCGGAGACCTACCGAAGCCTCGTGCGCGCCCACACGACGCTCGCCCTATCGCCCGAGGAGATCCACGGGATCGGGCTGCGCGAAGTAGCGCGCGTCAACGCCGAGACCGAGGAGCTTGGCCGTCGGGCGCTCGGGGCGCCCGATAGGGCCGCGACGGTCGAACGCATGCGCGGTGACCCGTCGCTGCACTTCTCGACGCGCGAGGAGATCGTGCGCGAGGCTGAGACCGCGCTGGCGCGGGCCCGTGCGGCCATCCCGGCCTGGTTCGGGAAGCTGCCCGGTGCCGAGTGTGCCGTGGTGCCCATCGGGGAGCACGAGGAGCGCCACGCCACGATCGCCTACTACTGGCAGCCGGCCGCCGACGGGACGCGGCCCGGCCAGTACTTCGTCAACACGTATGCGCCGGGGACGCGGCCGCGTCACGAGGCCGAGGCGCTCGCCTACCACGAGTCGATCCCGGGCCATCACCTGCAGATCGCGATCGCCCAGGAGTTGACCGGCCTGCCCGAGTTCCGGCGCCACCTTGCGGTGACCGCCTTCGACGAGGGCTGGGGCCTGTACGCCGAGCGCCTGGCGGACGAGATGGGGCTCTACACCTCCGACCTCGATCGCCTTGGCGTCCTCTCCTTCGACTCCTGGCGCGCCTGCCGCCTCGTGCTCGACACCGGCCTGCATGCCCTCGGCTGGTCGCGCCAACAGGCCATCGACTTCATGATCGAGAACAGCCCCGTGGCCACGAACAACGTCGTCAATGAGGTCGACCGCTACATCGTCTGGCCAGGCCAGGCCCTGGCCTACAAGACTGGCCAGCTCGAGATCCTGCGGCTGCGGGCCCTGGCGCGCGAAAAGCTCGGGCCGCGTTTCGACATCCGCGCCTTCCACGACGCCGTCCTGGGCGAGGGCGCCGTGCCGCTGCGGGTGCTGGGCGACCTCGTGACGCGCTACGTGGAGCGAGCCGCGGCGGGGTGAACGGAGCCGTCGGCCGGCCCCCGGACCCGCCGGTGGCCGATTTGCGGGCGCGTCCGCGTGTCAGTACTACTGTGGCGGCGTCGTGTATTTGGCCGGAGCTGGGCCGAACGGGCGTTGGCGAGGCCTCCCGAGCTTCAGAATCAGCCGCCAGCGGCTAACAGTGTCGGATCGCGGCGACGCTCCCGCCGGATCAGCGGGCCTCCCGACAGTACTACTGACATCGGCGAGCACAAGGCCGCCACGGCCGCACGCCACGCCTGGCGCCCGCTCCGCCAAGCCCGCCCCGCCCGTCTCGCGGTGTACCATGCCGCTCCCATGCTGGACCACGAAGAGAAGTTCCTGTTCAAGGAGGAGATCCTCCACCTGGCCAACGCCGTGGCGGAGCCGGGCACGCTCGACAACGTCGAGGATCTCCTCGCCGACGTGATCACCAGCCCGCGCTTCGACTCGGAGGTCTTCACGCTCGAGCGCTCGCTGCAGGTCATGCTCGGCCCCCGCGCGGGCACGACGCTGGTCGGCTTGCTCACGGTCGCGCCCGAGGTCTTCGACGACGTGGCCGAGGTGCGCATCGCGAGCGAGGTGCACGAGCGGCTCATCGCCTGGCGCGCCCGCTTCGGCCTGGCCATCGACAACGCCCTCAACTTCCTCAACAACCCGGACGGCATCCAGGGCCACAACTTCGCCACGCAGATCGCCCATATCGAGGACCGGCGCGTCCTCCAGGGGCGATTGACGCTCGTGCGCTACAACAACGAGCCGCAGTTCTTCCTGGCCGACGCGGGCGTCTTCTTCGGCCTCATCGCCGACCTGCTCGAGCGCCTCGGTCCATACACCGACCCGGACACGATCGACCAGGAGACGCTGACGCGGCTGAAGGAGGCGCTGACGCTCGTCGAGCGCCGGGCCACGCCGCGCGAACGGGCCTAAGGCCCCGAGCCCCTTCGGGGCGACCGATGCGCCAGCTCTACCTCGCCGCGACCGGCATGAACCGGGGCAAGACGACGGTCTCGCTCGGACTCCTCGCCGCGCTCTTCGCGCGCGGCCTGAAGACTGGCTTCATCAAGCCCGTGGGGCAGCGCTACGCGATCGTGGACGGCGTACCGGCCGACGAGGACGCCATCCTCATGAAGAGCGTCTACGACCTGCCCGACCCACTGGCGAACCTGAGCCCGGTGCACATCCCACGCGGCTTCACGAAGGCCTTCATCAACGGCCGCGTCGTGGAGGACCTGCCGGCCCGCATCCGCTCGGCCTGGGAGCGGGTGGCCGAGGGCCGCGATGTGCTCCTCGTCGAGGGCACCGGGCACGCCGGTGTGGGCGCGGTGGTCGATCTCTCGAATGCCGCGGTGGCGCGCATGCTCGGCGCCCGTGCCGTCATCGTCAGCGAGGCCGGCGTCGGCCGACCGATCGACGAGATCGTGCTCAACCACGCGCTCTTCAGCCGCCACGGGGTCGAGGTGGCCGGCGCCGTGGTCAACAAGGTGGACCACGAGGCGCATCCCTCGCTGGCCGCCGTGCTCGAGCGCGGGCTGGCCCGACAGGGCATCGAGCTGCTGGGCGTCCTGCCCTACCGTCCCCTCCTCTCCAACCCGACCCTCTCGATGCTCCAGGAGCAGATGCGCGGTGAGCTGCTGCACCCCGGGCCGGACCTCGCCCGCGTCATCGAGCATGTGGCCATCGGCGCCATGCAGGCCGGCCACGTGCTCGAGCGCGTCGGACCGGGCACCCTGCTCATCGTGCCCGGGGATCGCGAGGACGTCATCGGCACGGTGGTCACGGCCACGCTCGTGGGTGCGCCCAGCGGCGGTGCCGACGCTGCCTCCCGGCACCGCAGCCGCCGGACGCTGGCGGGCATCGTGCTGACCGGCGGATATCGGCCCTCGGAGCGCGTCATCGACGCCATCCGCCACGCCGATCTCTTCGCCTACCTCGTGGCGGAGGACACGTACGCCGCTGCCTCCGAGGTCCACGACCTGCTGGTCAAGACGCACCCCGATGACGCCGACAAGATCGAGCTCATCCAGCAGCTCGTGGCCGAGCACCTCGACGTGGACCGCATCCTCGCGCGCTTCGCGGAGCCGCTCCCGCGCTAGCCTGCCGGCCCGGGGAGCGGCTCGTTGTCGATGAGCCGCGTCGGCCCGAAGCGCACCGCGAGCGAGAGCAGCGCCGGACCCTCGACCAGCCCCAGCTCGGCCAGCGACGCGCCGTCAGCGCAACTGACGTACTCGACAGCGGCCAGCGGCTCCGCGGCCAGGACCGCGCGCATCGCCCCGCGCAGCGCCTCTGCCGAACGCTCGCCGGCCTCCCAACGGCCACGGGCGGCCAGCAACGCCCGGCGCAGGACCGGCGCGGCCGCGCGCTCGGCGGGGGAGAGGTGGACGTTGCGCGACGAGAGCGCGAGGCCGTCCGGCTCGCGCACCGTGGGGCAGGCGATCACCTCGGTCGGCAGCGCGAGATCGAGCGCCATGCGCCGGATGACCATCACCTGCTGCGCGTCCTTCTGGCCGAAGTAGGCGTGCTCCGCGCCGACCAGGGCGAAGAGGATGGCCACCACCGTGGCCACGCCGTCGAAATGGCCCGGTCGCGCCGCGCCTTCGAGGGGCCCGGCCAGCGCGCCCACGCTGACCCGTGTGTCGAAGCCGGGCGGATAGACCTCGTCGACCGGCGGCGCCCAGACGAGGTCCACCTCCTCCTCGGCGCAGATGGCCAGGTCCCGGGCCTCGCTGCGCGGGTAGCGCCCGAAGTCAGCGGCCTGGTCGAACTGGCGCGGGTTCACGAAGATCGTCACGACGGTCGTGGCGTCCGCGTGGCGGGCGCGACGCATGAGCGCACGGTGGCCGCCGTGGAGCCAGCCCATCGTGGGCACCAGGCCGACCGGGCGCGCCGTGCGGGCCAGCGCCGCGCGCAACTCGACCCGGGTGCGCAGGACCCGGGTCACCCGCTCAGAGGTCGCGGTCGAGGGGGATGCCGCCCAGCGGCAGCTCTGCGGCGCGATCCTGCTCGCCCCGGCCCAGCGCCTCGGCCAGGACGGCATCGTCCATGCGCACGGTCTCGGCCTCGCCGGGGAAGGTGCC
>JBGPMJ010000059.1:0-9832 GCA_041486935.1 Candidatus Limnocylindria bacterium
CTCGTGGCCGTGAACCACCTGGAGGGCCACATCTACGCCGGCTGGCTGCTGGATCCCGGCGAGGAGGCCGAGGCGCCAGACTTCCCGGCCGTGGCCCTCGTCGTCAGCGGCGGCCACACCTTCCTCGTGGAGATGCGCGACCATCTCTCGTACCGCCTGTTGGGGCAGACGGTGGACGATGCGGCCGGGGAGGCCTTCGACAAGGTCGGGCGCCTGCTCGGGCTGCCCTATCCCGGCGGGCCGGCCATCCAGCGTGCGGCCGAGGGCGCCGGCACCCATCGCCGGCGCCTGCCGCGCGCCTGGCTCGGCGACAGCCTCGATTTCAGCTTCAGCGGCCTGAAGACGGCCGTGCGCCGCATGGTGATCGCCGAGGCCGGCGGCACAGCCGACGACGGTGCGGCAATCCCCGATGCCCTCGCGGCCGAGGTCGCCGCCGGCTTCCAGGACTCGGTCGTCGACGTGCTGGCCACGAAGACCGCGCTCGCCGCCCAGCGCTGTGGGGCGCGCACCATCGTGCTCGGCGGGGGCGTGGCCGCCAACGGTCCGCTGCGCGCCGCCTTGGGAGAGCGCGCGGCAACGCTGGGGGCGCGCCTCGTCGTGCCCCGGCCCGACCTGTGCACCGATAACGGCGCGATGATCGGTGCGGCCGGGTACCGCCGCTTCCTGGCCGGGGAGCGGGCCGGGCTCGACCTCGACGCCCGGCCATCGCTGAAGCTGGCCCGGCCCACGTGATCGATCCCCTCGACGCACGCCACCTCGGTCCGGAGGCCGTCCGCCGCCAGCTGCGCCGTCACCTGCTGGTGGCCGACAAGCGGCTCAGCCAGAACTTCCTGGCCGACGGCGAGGTCCTGGACGCGATCGTGGCGGCCGCGGCGGTAACGCCGGGCCGGCGCGTCCTGGAGATCGGCCCGGGCATCGGCATCCTGACCGGCGCGCTCCTGGCCGCCGGAGCATCGCTGACCGCCGTCGAGGTGGACCGCACGATGGTCCGCTACCTCGGCCGGCGATTCGCCGCCGAGATCGCCGACGGTCGGCTGCGCCTGGTCCAGGGCGATGTGCTCGACCTGTCGATGGGCGATCTCGTGACCGCGCCGTGGGACCTCGTGGCCAACCTGCCCTACCACATCACCAGCCCCGTGATCCACCGCGTGCTGGGCACGGAGCCCCGGCCGGAGCGCCTGGTGCTGATGCTCCAGCGCGAGGTCGCCGAGCGCGTCGCCGCGGCGCCGGGCGCGATGAGCTACCTCTCCGTCTTCGTCCAGTACCACGCGGGCGTGCACGTCGCGCGGGTCGTCCCGGCCAGCGCCTTCGAGCCCGCGCCGGAGGTCGAGTCAGCCGTCCTGGCCGGGGAGACGCAGGACCGTCGCCTCGACACAGGGGCCGAGGAGCAGCTCTGGCGGCTCGTCCAGGCTGGCTTCCGGGAGCGGCGCAAGATGCTCCACAACGTCCTGCCCCGGCAGTTGCCGAACCTTGGCCGGGAGCGGATCACCGCCGCCCTGGAGGCGGCCGGGATCGCCACCGATCGGCGACCGCAGACGCTCTCGGTCGGGGACTGGCTGTCGCTGGCGGCGGCGCTGGGGTCGCTCGACCGATGAACCCGCAGGCCAAGGTCAACCTCGCCCTGGGCATCGTCGGCCGGCGCCCCGACGGCTTCCACGAACTCGTCTCGGTCTTCGTCCGCCTCGACCTCGCGGACCGACTCACCGTACGGTCGCTCGGGCTGCCCGCGACCCAGGACCCGGCGGCGGACCGGCTGAACGTCGCACGCGCCAGGGGACTGACCCGCGATCCGGACAACCTCGTCCTGCGCGCGGCGCGCCTGCTGCGCGCGTGGGCCGCGCGCCCGCTCGAGCCACTCGCCTTCGACCTCGAGAAGCGGATCCCCGTCGCGGCGGGGCTCGGCGGCGGGAGCGCCGACGCCGCCGCCGCGCTCGCGCTCGCCGCACAGGCCTGGGGCCTGGCGCTCACCGCGGGAGAGCGCGGGCACCTCGCCGCGCGCCTCGGCTCGGACGTGCCGTTCTTCGCGTCCGGGTCGGAGGCGGCCCTGGTGCGGGGACGAGGCGAGGAGGTCGAGCCTCTCCCCGCGCCGGCCGGCGCGCCCGGGTTCCTGCTCGTCACCAGCTCCGAGGGCCTTGCCACCGCCGACGTCTTCGGCGCCCTCGCCACGGGCGGCGGACCGCCCGGCCCGGACGCTCCCGCCACGCGGGTCGCTCTTGCCCTGGCGGAGGCGTTGCGGGCCGGTCTCGACGGCCGGGGCCTGGCTTCGTGGGCGCAGCGGCTGCGCGATGCGAACGACCTCTGGCCGCCGGCCGCGACCCTGCGACCCGTGCTCGGCGGCCTGCGCCGAGCGCTCGAGGAGCGCCTCGGGCGGCCGCTCCTCCTGTCCGGCTCGGGACCCACGCTGCTGGCTCTGTATCCTTCACTCGACGAGGCGCACAGGGCAGCCTCCGGTATCGCGACCCGGCCGGTCGCCGGCCACGAGGCCGCCCGGGTCCGTGCCGTCGGGCTCGGCCGCGAGGAGGAGAGGGAGGAACGATGACGAAGCGACGGATCGCCACCGACGGCGCCCCGGCGGCGCTGGGCCCCTACAGCCAGGGCATCGATGACGGCGAGCTCGTCTTCTGCTCGGGGCAGCTGGGGCTCGACCCGGCCAGTGGCCAGCTCGCCCAGGGGGCCGCCGCTCAGGCGGAGCGCGCGCTGCGCAACCTCGGCGCCGTCCTCGACGCCGCCGGCTGCACCTTCGCCGACGTCGTGAAGACGACGGTCTTCCTGGTCGACATCGGAGACTTCCGAGTCCTCAACGACGTCTACGCCGGCTTCTTCGGCGACATGCCGCCGGCTCGATCCACCTTCGCCGTGGCGGCGCTGCCCAAGGGCGCCCTCGTCGAGATCGAGGCGATCGCCCGCCGGTCGCGCCCGGAGGGCGGTTGACACCCCGCCGACGAGCGCCGAACATGCCCCAACACTTGATGCCCTGCACCCCTCCATCGCCCAGCGGCGAGGCCCGGCCACGGTGACCTCCCCGACCCCGTCCATCGCCGCCGTCATCCTTGCCGCGGGCCTCGGCACGCGCATGCGCTCGCGGCGGCCGAAGGTGCTCCATCCTCTCTGCGGCCGGCCCATGCTGGCCTACGTCGTGGACGCTGCACGCGCGGTGACCGGGGCCCGACCGATCGTCGTCACCTCGCCGTCCACGGCAGCCGTGCGCGATGCCTTCGGCGATGAGGTGGCCTGGGCGCTGCAGGACGAGCCGCGCGGCACCGGTGACGCGCTTGCGGTGGCGCTCGGATCGATCGCCGCGGACACGGCGGAGATCGTCGTGCTGAGCGGTGACACGCCGCTGCTGACGGCAGGCACAGTCGTCTCCCTCATCGCGCGCCGGCGCCGGGACCGCGCCGCCATCTGCCTGGTCACCGTGCGCCCCGAGGAGGTGGCAGGCTACGGCCGGATCGTGCGCGATGCGAAGGGAGTGGCGCGCATCGTCGAGGAGAAGAACGCCACGAAGGCCGAGCGCGGCATCGGCGAGGTGAACGCCGGCCTCTACGCCTTCGACGCCTCCTGGCTGCGTGGCCGCATCGGCGACCTGCGCCCCTCACCGGTCTCTGGCGAGGTCTACCTCACCGACCTCGTCGCCCTCGCCCGTTCCGACGGCCGGAAGGTCACCGCGCTCGAGGTCGAGGACGAGATGGAGCTGGCCGGAATCAACGACCGCGTCCAGCTCGCCACGGCCGAGGCCGACCTGCGTTGGCGGATCCTCGAGGGGCACCTGCTGGCCGGCGTGACCATGCAGGACCCGGCCACCGTCTTCATCGACGCCGCGGTCGAGCTCGGCCAGGACGTCGTGATCGAGCCCAACGTCATCCTCCGTGGCCGGACGAGGATCGGTGCGGAGACGCTCATCGGCGCCGGCAGCCAGATCAGCGACAGCGTCGTGGGCGAACGCTGCCGGATCAACGCCAGCGTGCTCGAGTCGTGCCAGGTCGAAGATGAGGTGACCATCGGGCCCTTCGCCCACCTGCGCGCGGGCGCCTCCATCGGCCGCGGCGCCGAGCTCGGCAACTACGCCGAGGTGAAGAAGAGCCGCCTCGGTCCCGGCACCAAGCAGCACCACTTCAGCTACATCGGCGACGCCGAGGTCGGTGCGGGCGTGAACATCGGCGCGGGCACCATCACCGCCAACTACGACGGCACGCGCAAGCACCGCACGGTCATCGGCGACGGCGCTTTCATCGGCTCGGACACGATGCTCGTGGCGCCGGTGACCATCGGCGCGGGGGCCGCCACCGGCGCCGGCTCCGTGGTCACCCACGACGTGCCCCCCGGCAAGGTGGCCGTTGGCGTCCCCGCCCGCGTGCGCGAGCGCCGGCGGAAACCGGCCGCGGGGCCCGAGGCCTGATGGACCCGCTGTTCGCCATCCTGCTCATCGCTCTACTCGTTTTCCTCGAGGCGGTCTTCGTGGCGGCGGAGATCGCGCTGGTCACGGTGCGCCGGACGCGCATGGAGCAGCTCGACGACGAGGGTCACCGGGGGGCGCGGCGTGTCCTGCACCTGATCGGCCAGCCGGGACGCTTTCTCGCCGTCATCCAGATCGGCATCACCTTCGTGGCCCTGCTCGCCTCGGCGTTCGCGGCCGAGAGCCAGACCGGCGGGCTCAAGGACCTCTTCGGGTCGATCCCCCTGCTGGCCCCGTACGCCGATGGGCTGGCCCTGGTCGTGGTCACGGCCATCGTCAGCCTCGTCACCATCCTCTTCGGCGAGCTGCTGCCGAAGACCATCGCCCTGGCCCACGCGGAGCGCTTCGCCATCTTCTTCGCCCGGCCGGTGGACCTCATGGGGCGGCTCTTCCGGCCGCTCGTCTGGATGCTCACCGAGACCACGAGCGCCATCACGCGCCTGCTCGGTGTCAAGGAACCGAACCCCAGCCTGATCAGCACGGAGGAGCTGAAGCTCCTCGTGGAGCGCGGCGGCGAGCAGGGCATCCTCGAGGCCGAGGAGGAGCAGATGATCAGCGCCGTCATGGAGCTGGGCGAGAGTCGCATCCACGAGGTGATGGTGCCGCGCACCGGCATCGTGGCCGTGCCCGTGACGGCCACCTTCGGCGATGTCGTGGACGCCATCATCCGCGACGGCCACTCGCGCATGCCCGTCTTCGAGAGGTCGATCGACAATATCGTGGGTCTGCTCTATGCCAAGGACCTGCTGCGCTACCTCAAGGGGGGCGAGGAGCCGCCCGAGATCCGCACACTGCTGCGCCCGCCGCTCTTCGTGCCCGAGTCGCTGAGCGTGGACGACCTCCTGCACGAGCTGCAGCGCCGGCGCGTTCACATCGCCATCGTGCTCGACGAGTACGGGGGCACGGCCGGGCTGGTGACCATCGAGGACCTGCTCGAGGAGATCGTGGGCGAGATCCAGGACGAGTACGACGTGGAGGAGCCGATGGTCGTGCGCCTCTCCGACGAGCAGGCACGCATCGACGGCCGGGCCGACGTGGACGAGCTGCTGGAGCTGTTCGACGTCGCCCTCGACATGGAGGACGCGGAGGAGTACGACACCGTCGGCGGCCTCGTCTACCACCACGTGGGCGGCATCCCCCATGTGGGCGACCGGGTCGAGTTGAAAGGCGTGACGCTGACCGTCGAGTCCACCGACGGGCGGAGGGTGGGCAAGGTGCTGGCGGTCCGGACGCCACGCGAGCTTGAGCCGCCGGCCGACGAGGACGAGGGGTAGACGAGCCTCGGCGCCCCCGCTATGCGCTGATGGCGGAGACGATGATGTCCCGGAGTCGCGCCTGCGCGAACTCGTCCACCGCGCCGGTTAGGGCCAGCTGCCGAACGGCCTCGTCGCGGTAGCGTCTGGCCTCGTCGCGCGTGTAGTCCCGGGCGCCCGAGCGCTCGAGGATGACGCGGGCCTCGGCGACCTCCGGGTCGGTCGGCGCGGGTAGGGCGAAGATGGCCGCCAGCCGCTCGCGGTCCTCGGGCCCGGCGCGCTCGAGGGCGTAGAGGATCGGCAGCGTCTTCTTGTGCGCGGCGAGGTCCGAAGGCTCCTTGCCGGTGGCCGTCTCCTCGCCCCAGATGCCCAGCAGGTCGTCGTTGAGCTGGAAGGCGATGCCCAGCGCCCAGCCGAAGGCCCGGTAGGCCTCGATGACCGCGACGTCGTCCGTGGCCAGCATGGCACCGGCCTGGACGGAGCCGGCGATGAGCGCGGCCGTCTTGCGCCCGATCATGTCGAAGTAGAGCTCGACCGAACCCGAGCCGTCGTGCTCGGAGGTCCAGATGTCGATGAACTGGCCCTCGCACAGCGCCAGGCAGGTCTCGTCGTAGAGGCGCATCAACGCCAGCACCTTGGCATCGCTGAACCCGAGCTCGGTCAGCCGGTGCAGCGCCAGGCGCGAGAGGACGAAGAGGGCGTCGCCGGTGTTGATGGCCTGGGCGAGCCCGGCGATGGTCCACAGGGCGGCACGATGGCGGCGCTCCGTGCCGGAATCCTCGATGTCGTCGTGCACGAGGCTGAAGTTGTGGCCCAGCTCGACCGCCGCCGCCCCCGGCAGCGCGGGCTCGTGGCGCCCGGTCAATGACTGGTAGGCAAGCAGGCCGAGCAGCGGGCGGAGCCGCTTCCCGCTGACGCCGTTGGCGCCGTCGAGGCCGAGGTGGTAGCGCATCTGCTCGTACATCGGCCGCGTGGCCTCGTCCTCGGCCGCGTCGATGAGGCGGCGGATCTCCGCTTCGGTGTCGGCGATGAGGGCCTGCAGGTCCGCCGTGGTCAGCACCGCAACATGATACCAGCGTCCAGCATGTTTGCCGCCCGCGTGACGCCCCTGGGGCGTGGCGGCCCCCCTGGAGTACGCTGGCGGCGTGCCCGCCCCGCGCGTCTACCAGACGGCCGCCATCGTGCTGAGCCGCTTCGAGCTGGGCGAGGCGGACCGCGTCCTGACGCTCCTCACCCCGCACGACGGCAAGCTGCGCGTCATCGCCAAGGGCGTGCGGCGCCAGAAGAGCCGGCTCGGCGGGAGCCTGGAGCCGTTCGCCGAACTGCAGCTGGTCCTGGCCCGCGGGCGCACCTTCGACGTCGTGACGTCAGCCAGCGTGTCGGAGGCCTGGCTGAACCTGCGCGACCGCCTCGAGTCGGTGGCCACGGCCTGGTACATCGGGGAGATGGCCGAGCGGGCGACCGAGGAGCATGCCCCCGCCTACCCCATCTACGCCCTGCTGCGGCGGGCCTTCCAGCTGCTCGACGACGGCATGGCGCCAGGGCGCGTGGCGCGCTGGTTCGAGACCGGCCTGGCCGACGCGCTGGGCGTCCGGCCCGAGGTCGAGCGCTGTGTCGAGTGCGACCGTGTCCTGGAGGAAACCGACGCCTTCCGCTGGGCGCCGGGGATCGGCGGCGTGCTCTGCCCACGGCACCCGAACCCGCCCGGCGAATGGGTCGAGCTGTCGCTCAACGCACTGAAGGTGCTGCGCGCCTACCGGCGGCTGGACATCGAGGCGTTGGCGGCCCTGCGGCTCTCGGCCGCCAACGAGGCCGAGGTCGAGGCCGCCATGCGGCGCTACATGCGCCATGTGCTCGAGCGCGAGGCAAGGTCGCTGGCCTTCCTCGACGAGGTCCGGGCAGGGCACTGACGGCCCTTGGCCGAGGCATCCGCGACGGGCTCGCCGACTCGATGGTGACGACTGGCTCTTGCCGCCCCTGGGTGGGTGAAGGAAAGTGAAGGGTCGCGGGCGGCGACGACGCGCGGTCCGAACCTCGGCCGCCGGGGCCGCGCCGAGCCACTGGCGAGCCCGTGCCCGCGCTCTCGTAAGGAGGTCGCGCGATGCGACGGATCTTCGCCATAGTCACCAGTCTCCTTCTCGTGTTGAGCCTCGTTGGCCCGGCCGGCGCCTTCGACGGAAAGATCAGCGACGTCACGATCCTCTCGGCCGTCGTCGACAGATCGGGCAACGTCCAGATCCGGGGCACCCTCTACTGCTCGCAGTCCATGAACGTACAGATCGAATGGGGCCAGGTCGAACAGGTCGTCGGCCGGACGACGACCGTTCGGGGCGGGTTCGGTGGTTGGTACGAGTCGTGCACCGGGACCATGCCGTGGGAGTCGTGGGCCCGGGCCGAGAGCGGCAAGTTCGCCCCAGGATGGGCGACGATCAGCCTCAAGTTCCAGGGCTGGTCGTGTGACCAGAATGGCTGCAACCCGCTGAATGTCTGGGGCGATGGTCAGCGGTACCTGAAGATCGTCCGCGCGCGGTAGCCTGCGCGCGACAGCACGGTGAACGGCGGGGGGCCGGCCAGCCTGGCCGGCCCCCCGCTCATGCGCGCGCGACTCGCCCGGACGGCGGGCGGTTGACGGCCGCTCTGGTAGCATCGACGGGCCGAACCATCCCGCGACCGTCCCTTCCACGGCCGGCCGCCAACGGAGCTGTTCCCCCGTGACCCTCCCGCTGACCAGCCCTGACCCGGACGCGGTCGCGCCCGCCATCGCCAACCTCGAGACCATCGTCTCGCTCTCCAAGCGGCGCGGCTTCATCTTCCCCTCCTCCGAGATCTACGGCGGCATCAACGCCGTGTGGGACTACGGCCCCCTCGGGGTCGAGCTGAAGAACAACGTCAAGCGCGCCTGGTGGCGCTCGACGGTCCAGCTGCGCGACGACATCGTGGGCCTCGACGCGGGCATCCTCATGGCGCCCCAGGTGTGGGTCACCTCCGGACACGTCGCCGAGTTCAGCGACCCGCTGGTCGAGTGCGGGACGTGCCACCGCCGCTTCCGGGTGGACGAGCTCCCGGGCGCCGAGGATCTCTCGCCGGCCGAGGCCCTCGACCCCGCCGTGATCCAGCGGCTCGGGCTGACGTGCCCGGTGGACCAGGGGCCGCTCTCTCCGCCGCGTCGCTTCAACCTCATGCTCAAGACGTTCCTCGGCCCGGTCGAGGACGAGGCGGCGATCGTCTACCTCCGCCCGGAGACGGCCCAGGGCATCTACGTCAACTTCAAGAACGTCCAGGCCTCGAGCCGCAAGAAGCTGCCCTTCGGCATCGCCCAGATCGGCAAGGCCTTTCGCAACGAGATCAGCCCGGGCAACTTCGTCTTCCGCATGCGCGAGTTCGAGCAGATGGAGATGCAGTACTTCGTCCGCCCCGAGGCCGCCGCCGCCTCCTTCGACGAGTGGCTCCCGCGCCGCAAAGCGTGGTACGAGCAGTTCGGCGTCGCGCCCGGCCGACTGCGAACCCGGGAGCATCGACCGGACGAGCTGGCCCACTACGCGCGGAAGGCGGTGGACATCGAGTACCGCTTCCCCTTCGGCTGGAAGGAGCTGGAGGGCGTCCACAACCGCGGCGACTTCGACCTCGGGAACCACGCCCGGTCGTCCGGCGAGAACCTGGAGTACTTCGATCCGGCGACCGAGGAGCACCTCCTGCCCTGGATCATCGAGACCTCGGCGGGCGCCGACCGGGCCGCCTTCACCTTCCTCATCGACGCCTACCGGGAGGAGGAGGTCAGGGGCGAGACGCGCGTCTCCCTGGCCCTCCACCCCGAGCTGGCGCCGTACAAGGTGGCCGTCCTGCCGTTGCTCAAGAAGCGGCCCGAGATCGTCGAGATGTGCGGGCGCATCGTGGCCGACCTCAAGCGCGACGTGATGGCCGTCTACGACGACACGGCCTCGATCGGCAAGCTCTACCGGCGCCAGGACGAGATCGGCACGCCCTGGTGCGTCACGGTGGACGTGGATTCGCTCGATGACGGCGCGGTGACCATCCGCGACCGGGACACGATGACGCAGGACCGCGTCAGCGCCGACCAGGTGAAGCGGGTCGTGCTCGACCGGCTCGAAGCCGCCCGAGGCTGATC
>JBGPMJ010000060.1:0-9771 GCA_041486935.1 Candidatus Limnocylindria bacterium
GACTGTCGAGGACCGGGCACGGTTCGTGCTGGGGCCCTCCGCACAGCTCGACCTCGTAGCCGGCGGCGCGTAGCGTCTCGGCCTGCCGCCCGGCGAGTCCCGGGTCGCTGTTGACGACGACCGCTCTCGTCATGCACGGACTGTGGGGCTCCAGCGGCGACGCGTCAACGTCATTCGTCACCACCTGAAGAGCCGAGTGGCCCGCCCCCGGGTGGTAGGCTCGCTGCGATGGACCGGCGGATCCGCGAACGCATCCTCGTCCCGGCTCGGGAGGGCAGGGCCGTCCCGGTGCCCGCCGGCGGGCAGTTCCGGGTCGTCGATGTCGAGGGCCAGCAGGTGGGCGACCTGTTCGCGTTCTCCGCCCGGGACGTCGGCGAGTACGCCTCCGCCGAGCACACCAGGGTCGGCATCGCCCGCCTCTTCCCGTGCGTGGGCGAGGCGTTCCTGACCAATCGACGGCGGCCCATCCTGACGCTTCTGGCCGAAGACTCGCCGGGTGTCAACGACATGCTCATGGCCGCTTGCGATCCGGAGCGCTACCGGCTCCTCGGCGTCATCGGCTGGCACGCATCCTGCCAGGAGAACCTGAGGCTGGCCATGGCCGGCCTGGGTCACCCGAGCGTCGAGGTTCCCCAGCCGATCAACCTGTTCATGGACGTCCCGATCGGCCCGGACGGCGCGCTCAGCTTCAAGGCGGCGGGGACCCGTCCAGGCGACTCGGTAACCCTGCGGGCCGAGATGGATGCGATCGTGGTCCTCTCCGCGTGCCCGCAGGACCTCAATCCGATCAACGGCCCCGGCCCGACGTCCCTCGCCATCGACCTTCTCGACTGATCCGCCGGTCCGGCCTGCCTCCAGGCCACGGGGTGCGTCCGCCGCTTCCATGCCCCTTGGGCATTGGTTCGGGGCCAGGCGATCGAGCCGGTGCCCGTGGGAGCGATTCCATTGCGCTGACGCATGGAACCCATCCCCCTGACGGCCTTCCGGGCCGCTCACGGCGGTCCCGGGGCACCCGGGCGCGAATCCTATGCCCCGGGAACATGGCCCCGATAGTTCGGACGCCAGGGGTTGGATCGGCCGGCCCGGACCACCACAGTGGCCCGCGCGGAGGGCCGACCGGCTGGAGGCCGACCGCCGACGCTACGCCCGCTTCCGCGGCAGGTCGAGGAAGGGCAGCTCCACGACGGTCGCCTTGACGCGGCCGCGGCGGCCCTCGACGGTCCACTCGACCTCGAGCTGGGAGCCCGGTTTCGCGTAGGCGGGCGGCACCGAGGCCAGCGCGATGGCCTGCTTGAGGATGGGGCTCCAGCCACGGCTGGTGGCCTTGCCCACCTGGCCGCGACCGGGGGCGAAGACGGGCACCGCCGAGCGATCCACGGTCGGCGAAACCGCCGGCGGAAGGCCCTGCGCGGCGAAGAGCCCCTCGATGCCGTACCAGTCGAGCGACAGGCCGACCAGCCGGCGCCCGGGGCCGCCCCGGCGCTGCTCGGCCTGCAGGGCGCGCCTGCCCACGAAGTCGGCCTTGTCGAAGGTCACCAGGCGCCCCAGGCCGATCTCGAACGGAGAGTAGTTCTGATCCGGGTTCATGGCGTGGCGGGCGGACGTGTAGTCGACTTCCAGCAGGATCAGCCCGGCCTCCAGGCGCGTCACGTCGAGGGCGAGCATCCCCGCCGGCCGGATGCCGTGCGCCTTGCCGGCCGCCACCAGCGCGTCCCAGACGTCCGTGGCCGCCTCCGCCGGCACCCACAGCTCGTAGCCGAGGTCGCCGGTGTAGCCGGTGCGCGAAACGTCAAGGGCGACCGCCCCGATCTTCGAGCCGCGTCGGCGGAAGTAGACCAGGTCGGCGAAGGACTCGCCGGTGGCCGCCTCCAGGACGGCCCGGCTCTGCGGGCCCTGGAGGGCCAGCGCGGCGAGCGACTCGGAAACGTCCTCGATGGCCACGTCCAGCCCGGCGGCGTTCATGCGCAGCCAGCGCAGCTGCGGATCGGCGGCCGTCCAGCGGAACTCGGTGGGGGAGAGGCGGTGGACCGTGCCGTCGTCGACGACCTTGCCGTGCTCGTCGCACCAGGGGGTGTAGTAGACCGCGCCGACCTTGAGCTTCGTCGCGTCCCGGGTGATGACGCGGTCGACCAGCCGCTCCGCATCGGGGCCACTGACGCGGTACTTGAAGAGGGGGCTGACATCGATCAGCGCGGCCGCCTCGCGGATGGCGTTGTACTCGATGTCGTGGAAGTCGGCGTAGACGCTGGCGGCGTAGAAACCTGCCCACTCGCGCCACTGCATCTTGCGGTTGAGGGGCGCGGTGCGGTCGTGGAAGGCGGTCCCGACGCTCACGTGCGACGACTCCTCGGCTCCTGCAGGGCCGCTCGGTCCGGCCGAACGGGACCCCGCGAATCGCGTACAGTATGGAAGATTCCTATGCACTCTGTATAGTCGCCGCGGCGTTCGGGCCGCGGCTCGCCTTGACGGAGGGACCGGTGGCCGAGCGCTATGACGCGGTCATCATCGGCGGCGGCCACAACGGCCTGATCAGCGCCGCGTATCTGGCCCGCGCCGGCCTCAAGACGCTCGTCCTCGAAGCGCGCCACGTCCTGGGGGGGGCGGCGGCGACCGAGGAGATCGTGCCCGGCTTCCGCTTCTCGACCTTCTCATACGTCGTCTCGCTCCTGCGCCCGGAGATCATCCGCGAGCTGGACCTGCCGCGCCACGGCCTCGACATCCTGCCCCTCGACGGCACCTTCACGCCCCTCGACGGCGACCACCTCTGGCGCGTCAACGACCACGGCCGGACGATGCGCGAGCTGCGCCGCTGGTCGGCCTCGGACGCCGAGGCGTACGAGGAGTACGGCCGGCTCATGGTCGAGATGGCCAAGTTCATCAAGCCCATCCTGGGCATCGTCCCGCCCGACCTCACCGGCCGCGACCCGCGCGAGTTCCTGCCCCTGGCCGGCCTGGCCCGCTCCTTCGGGCAGATGCCGGAACGCCAGCAGGCGGTCTTCATCCAGCTCATGACGATGAGCGCCGCCGACTTCCTCGACCAGTGGTTCGAGACCGACCCGCTCAAGGCCACGATGTCCGCGTCCGGCATCATCGGCACGTACCTCGGCGTGCGCTCTCCGGGCACGGCTTACGTGCTGCTGCACCACTACATGGGCGAGATCGACGGCGCCTTCCGCGCCTGGGGCATCCCCAAGGGCGGCACGGGCGGCATCAGCCTGGCCATCGCCTCAGCCGCCCGCTCGCTCGGCGCGGAGATCCGCACCGAGGCGTCGGTCGCCCGCATCCTCACCCGCGACGGCCGCGCCACGGGCGTCGTCCTCGAGAGCGGCGAGGAGATCGCCGCCGGCGCGGTGCTCGCCTCGACCGACGTGAAGCGCACCTTCATCGACCTCCTCGAGCCGGGCACGCTGGATCCCGCGTTCGAGGCCGAGGTGCGCCGCTTCAAGTTCCGCGGCTCCTCGGGCAAGGTGAACCTCGCCGTGGACCGGCTGCCCGACTTCACCTGCCTGCCCGGCGAGGGCGAGCACCTGCGCGGCGCGATCAGCTTCAGCCCCTCGCTGGACTACATGGAGCGCGCCTACGACGACGCGAAGTACGGCCGCTTCAGCGCGCGCCCATACGTGGACATGATCATCCCGACCCTCGTCGACCCGACCATGGCACCGCCCGGCAAGCACGTCATCAGCTGCTTCGTGCAGTACGCGCCGTACAAACTGGACCCGAGCCTGGGCACCTGGGACGACCAGCGCGAAGCCTTCGGCGACGCCGTCATCGACACCATCGCCGAGCGGGCGCCGAACATCCGCGAGGTCATCATCGGGCGCCAGGTGCACACGCCGCTCGACATCGAGCGCATCACCGGGCTGACCGAGGGCAACATCTTCCAGGGCGAGCTGAGCCTCGAGCAGCTCTTCTTCAGCCGCCCGGTGCCCGGCTACGCCCGCTTCCGGACGCCCGTCCGCGATCTCTGGCTGTGCGGCTCCTCGACCCACCCGGGCGGCGGGATCATGGGCGCCAACGGCCGTTTGGCGGCCATGGAGTACCTGAAGTCCCGCGGCCGGAAGGCGGCCTGAGATGACGACGAGGGCCGCGACGGCCTACGACGCGGTCGTCATCGGCGCCGGCCACAACTCGCTCGTCACGGCCGGATACCTCGCGAAGGGCGGCCTGCGCACGCTCGTGGTCGAGCGGCGAGAGCGCGTCGGCGGCATCGCGGACACGACCGAGCTGGCGCCCGGCGCGCGGGTGCCGACGCTCATGCACACGGTCGGCCGGCTGCGGCCGAGCGTCGTCCGCGACCTCGACCTCAAGCGCCACGGGCTGACGCTTCTCGCGCCCGAGGTGCGCGTCTTCGCTCCGTCACCCGACGGCAACGCTGTGACGCTCCACGGGGACGTGGCGCGGACCGCGGAAGGGTTGCGCTCGCGGTCTGAGAAGGACGCCGCGGCGTACCCCGACTTCGACCGCCGCGTGCGGGTGCTGAGCCGCTTCCTGGCCGCGCTCGGCGACGAGACGCCACCCGACATCGTCAGCCCCGGCTTCGCCGACGCCCTCCTCGGCCTGAAGCTCGGCCGGGCGTTCCGCGGCCTGGGCAGGCTCGACGCGCGGACGATCCTGCGCGTGCTGCCCATGGCCGTGGCCGACTTCGTGGCCGAGTCCTTCGAGACCGACGCGTTGCAGGCCGCCGTCGCCTGGCGTGGCGTCCGCTTCGCGTCGATGGGCCCCTGGTCGGGCGGCTCGACGGCCGTGCTCCTGGGCGACTCCGCGGGCAACGACGGCGGCGCGGCCGGTGAGACCGTCTACGCGAGGGGCGGCCCGGGCGCCCTGGCCGACGCGCTCGCCGCCGCGGCGCGCGCGTTCGGGGCGGAGGTCCGCACCGGCACCGAGGTGGTCACGGTGACGACGGCGGACGGCCGGGCGACCGGCGTGGCGCTCGCCTCTGGCGAGGAGATCGCCGCGCCGCTGGTCGTGTCCGGCGCCGATCCGAAGCGCACGCTGCTCGACCTCGTCGATCCGGTGACCCTCGGCCCCTCGATGCGCTGGCGGGCCGGCAACATCCGTCAGCCGGGCGTCGTGGCCAAGGTGAACCTCGTACTGTCCGGCGTGCCGCGCTTCCCGGCCGCGAACGGCGACGAGCGGCTCCTGCGGGGCCGGATCCTGGTGGCCCCCGGCATCGACGCCATCGAGCGGGCCTTCGACGCCTCGAAGTACGGCCGCCCGAGCGATACGCCGGTGCTCGAGGCGACGATCCCCTCGCTGGCCGACCCGACGCTGGTGTCGGGCGCGCCGGAGGGCACGCAGGTCATGAGCGTCATCGCCCAGTACGCCCCCTACCGGCTGCGGGACGGCGACTGGGATACGAGTCGAGAGGCCCTGGGCGACCGGGTGCTGGCGGTGCTGGAGTCCGTGGCGCCGGGCATCTCGTCACTGGTAGCGGCACGGCAGGTCCTGACGCCGCTCGACCTCGAGCGCGACTTCGGGCTGACCGGAGGACATCCGCTGCACGCCGAGCCCGCCCTCGACTCGTTCTTCCTGTGGCGGCCCTTGCTCGGGTATGCGCGCTATCGGATGCCGGTGGAGGGGCTCTACCTGTGCGGCTCCGGCGCCCATCCGGGTGGCGGCATCAGCGGCTGGCCCGGCCAGAACGCCGCCCGCGAGATCCTCGCCGACGCGCAGAAGCGCGGCCGCTAGGTCGACCGCGCCGCGCTCTCAGGCATAGAGCCTCACCGGCACGCCCTGCTGCTCGAAGTCGCGCGGGTTGCGCGTGATGATCACGGCGTCGAGCTGATGGGCGACAGCGGCGATGAGCGCATCGCCGATGCCCCGGCGACCATCGGCACCGCGCAGGCGCCGGCTCTCGCCGGCCGACCGCGCCGCGTCGGGACTCGTGGACACGTACTCCAGCACGTCGAGCATCGAGCGGATGACCCGCCGCTGCTCGTCCGTCCCGCCCGAGAGGGCCTCGGCCGTCACGACATCGCAGGTGTAGAGGTCGTTCGGCTCCTCGAAGAGGGACTCGACCGTCTGGACCGCCGCCGGCAGGCCGTTCGCGTGGTCGATCAGCAACGTCGTGTCCAGGAGGTATCTCACCAGGTGACCTCCCGGTCGCCGTCTCGAAGTCCGTTGACGAACGAGAGGACTTCGTCCGGGCTCATCTGGCCGGGTTTCCCGACCATGGCGCCGGCAGCAGCGGCGAAGGCCCTCCGCTGGCGGTCCCGGCGGACGGTGCTCGTGAGGGCCATCGCGATGTACTGACTACGGCCGCGGGGCCCCGCCAGCTCGTCCACCTGGCGGAGGAGTTCCTGGGGCAAGGTGACGTTGGTACGGATGAGTGTCGTCATCGTATCTCGATCGTGTGTGTCATCTGAGTGTGCCGGGCGCCATCATACCAGACCTTCGAGGGTCGGAGGCGGTCAACCCTCGTCGGGCAGCCGCCACTCCCAACTGCGCAGCCGACCGATGAGGCGGCGCGCGGTGAGGTCGAGCTGGATGGGCGTGACGGCGATGCGGCGGTTGACCACGGCGTGGAAGTCGGTACCCGGCTCGGCCAGGCCGGAGGGAGGGGGACCGCCGATCCAGTAGTAGGGGATGCCACGCGGGTCGAGCCGCTCGATGAGCTCGTCCTGGTAGATGCGCTTGCCCATGCGTGTGACCTCGAAGCCCTCGCACTCCTCGGCGCGAACGGCCGGCACGTTGATGTTGATCAGCTCGCCCGGACCCAGGCCGTGCTCGAGGATGTTGACGGCCGCCGTGTGCGCCGCCGCGGCCGCCAGCGAGAAGTCGGGATGCTGGTAGTACTCCTGCGAGACCGCGAAGGCCGGGCAGCCGTTGATGACCGCCTCCATGGCCGCGCTGACGGTGCCCGAGTAGGTGATGTCGTCACCGAGATTGGCGCCGTAGTTGATGCCCGAGGCGACAAGGTCGAAGGTCACGCCGAAGTAGCCCAGGAAGGCCAGGCTGACCGCGTCGGTCGGCGAGCCGTCCACCGAATAGCCGCGCGAGCCGTCGGCCAACTTCCGCTCGCGCACGCGCAGCGGGCGCATGAGCGTCTTCTGATGGCCCACCGTGGACTGGTTGGTGTCCGGAGCCACGACCGTCACATCGCCCAGCGGCTCGAGCGCCTGCTTCAGCGAGAGCAGCCCGCGTGATTCGATGCCGTCGTCGTTCGTGATGAGGATGCGCGGTCGTGTGTCCCAGTCGGCGAGCGGCCGGGCCTGTCGGGTCGTGGCCCTCGGCCGCGTCGGACCGCGTCCCCCGTGCGCCAGCGGCTCACCGCGCTCGCGGTCCACGTCGCGCCGCTCCACGCGCGTGATGTCGTGGCGTCCCTCTCCGTCGGGCCGATCGGGGCCGGGGCGGGCGGCCCTGGGCCGGCGAGCTCCGCTCACGTGTCCGGCTGGGGCGCTTGGGGCGGCTCGAAGCCGCCTCCGATCTCGTCGGCGGCCGTGGGGGGCGTGGGCACCCGGATCGGTCGTCCCTCGCGCGCCTCCACCACGCGGGCAGCGCGGGTGGCCACGTCACCCGCCGCGAGCGCCGAACGGTTCAGGTAGTAGAAGAAGAAGCTCGACAGGACGGCCGCGATGGGCACGCTGAAGATGGCGCCGGGGATGCCGGCCAGCTTGGCGCCGATGATCACCGAGGCGAGGACGACGAGCGGATGGATGCCCACCGTGTCGGCCATGATCCGCGGCTGCATGACGTTCATCTCCGCGAGCAGCGCGACGCCCATGATGGCCAGGGTCAGCCCGACCTGGTCGGGCGCGGTGAGGATGGCCACGATGACCGGCGGCGCCCAGGCGAAGAAGGGCCCGAAGAAGGGCACTGCCATCAGCACGCCGGACAGGACGGCCGAGGCGCCGGTGAAGTCGAGGCCGAGCACCACGTGGGCGACCACGGCCACCGCGCCGTAAGCGAGGCCGAGGATGGCCTGTCCGCGCAGGAAGCCGCCGAAGGAGCGCGCCATGCTTGTGCGCAGGAGTCGGAACTCGGCCGCGTAGCGCGGCGGGACGAGGCGGCCCACGAAGTCGAGCATCCGGTCCCGGTCCATGACGATGTAGAGCGAGAAGACGAGGACGAGCACGAGGTTGCCGATGATCGAGAGACTGGCCAGGGCGAGGTCGGTCAGCGGACCGACCAGGGTGCCGCCAAACGATGCGGCAGCGTCGAGGACCGTCCGGGCCGATGACAGCAGGTCGATCCGCAGGCCGAACTGGTCGAGCAGCCGCTGCCACGGGGCCAGGAGCTCCGGCAGTGAGGCGGCGATGCCGGGCAGGCTGTCGATGAAGCCCGAGATCGAGCCGGCCAACGCCTGCGCCGTGACGATGGCCACGAGCAGCAGGCCGACCAGCAGCACCAGGTAGGTGACGACAACGACGATGATCCGCGGCAGGCTCGGCACCCAGCGCTCGACCGTGGTCGGGACCGGCGAGAGGATGAAGGCCAGTAGCCAGGCCAGGAAGAAGATCAGGATGATGTCGTTGAAGTAGCTGACGATGGCCGCCACCTGGCCGATGAGGATCACGGCCACGGTCATCGTGCCCAGCACGAGCAGCGCGCTCAGCCAGCGGCGTTCGCGGTCCTGTAGCGGCTCCAGCATCGGTCGAGTCTAGCGCCTGCCGCGCGCCCGATGGGCTCCGTCAGCGGCGCGGGCCGAGCCCCATGCGGGCGTGGCACTCGCCCATCGTCTCGCGCGCCAGCGGCGCCAGCCGCTCGGCGCCCGCGCGCAGCACCTCCTCGACGTAGCCGGGCTTCGCGGCCAGCTCGGCGCGGCGCTCCCGGGCCTCGGCGAAGAAGTCGATCATGCGCTCGGCCAGCAGGCGCTTGGTGTCCACGCAGCCGGTGCGTGCCGTGCGCTCGCCGTCCCAGATGACCTCGTAGTCGTCGCCGAAGAAGCGGTGCAGCTGGCAGACGTTGCACACCTCGGGGCGGCCGGGCTGCGTGCGCAGGATGCGCTGGGTGTCCGTGACCATGGACATGACCTGCTTCCGCACCACGTCGGGCTCGGCGAAGATGTCGATGACGTTGCCCAGGGACTTCGACATCTTGTTGACGCCGTCGGTGCCCTTGACGATGGGCGAGTCGGTGAAGACGGCCTGCGGCTCGACGAAGTAGTCGCCATAGCGGGCGTTCCAGGCGCGCACGATCTCCCGCGCCAGCTCCAGATGCGCCGCCTGGTCCTTGCCCACCGGCACGTACTTCGCGTGGTAGATGGCGATGTCGGCCGTCTGCAGGATGGGGTACGTGAGCAGACCATGGTTGACGTCCCCAGGCTGCGTGCGCTTCTTCTCCTTGAACGAGGGCGTGCGCTCCACCCAGGTCACCGGCGTGACCGTGGCGAAGAGCCAGGAGAGTTCGACGTGCTCGGGACGGTCCGACTGGCGGAAGAGGACGGCGCGCTCGGGGTCGAGCCCCAGGGCCAGCAGGCCAAGCGCCATCTCGTACGTGTTGAGCCGGATCAGCTCCGCGTCGTGGGTGCTCGTGAGGGCGTGGTAGTCGACGATGCAGTAGATCGCGTCGTGCTGCTCCTGCATCGCGATGTAGTTGCGGAAGGCGCCCAGGTAGTTGCCCACGTGTGGCAGGCCCGAGGGCTGGACGCCGCTGAAGACGCGGTTCCGGGGCGGGGTCGCGACGGCTGCGCTCATGGCCGGCGAGTCTAGCAGCGACGGGACCATACAATCCGCGCGTGACCCTCCGAACCCCGGCCCGCACCCCCCTCCGCGTCGCTCTGCTCGGCCTCGGCACGGTCGGCGGCGCCGTCGCGCGTGGCCTGCTGGA
>JBGPMJ010000061.1:0-9769 GCA_041486935.1 Candidatus Limnocylindria bacterium
CGCAGCAGCCACGACGAAGCCGATGAGGTAGCCGCCGGTCGTGCCGAGCACGAGGTGGCCACCGTCGAAGGTCGCGATCCGCGCGATGCCGGTGGGGTGGATGCCGGTCGCGGGATCGGCCGCGAAGACGGGCAGGCCGACCACGCCGAGGAGCAGGTAGAGGGCGCTCGAGGCGGCGCCGCGCCTGAAGCCAAGGGCCGCGCCGGTGAAGAGGACGCCGAACGTCTGCAGGGTGATCGGCACGTACGGGTTCTCGGGCAGGTAGAGGCCGAAGGGGAGCGGCACGGCGGGCACCTGGAAGCCGACATACGCGCCGAACGTGATCAGCAGCGTCCCGGCGGCGATGAGCCCGAGGTGACGGATGCGCGTGCTGATCCGTTCACTCAGCCGGATCGGAACGAGGAAGTCGCCGAGCGTCAGGCCCCGTTCGACATAAGGGACACGGAGCATGCGGGCCGATGCTGACACGGGCCGGATGCTACCAGACGAACCGGACGGCGGCGGGCAGCATGCGGAACGCGAAGGGGTCGCGGCCGAGGAGCTCGCCGTCCGCCTGGAGGTAGACGGGGCCTCGTCCGTCGGCGGCGGCGACCTCCAGCCCGGCCGTCCGACGAAGCTCGACACGCGGCGAGCGGAGGTGGTCCCCGCTGCGGATCCGCCAGGCGAAGGTGAACAGCTCGAAGCGTGAGGTGGCGTCGACGAGGACCGCGTCGAAGAGGCCGTCGCTGGGATCGGCGCCGGGCGCGACGTGCATGCCGCCGCCCTCATAGCCCCCGAGCGCCAGCTCGATGGACTCGACGGCGCGGTCCTCCTCCGTCCCCTCCGCCCAGCGCAGCGCCAGGCGCCGCTCGCCCCAGTCGATGATCGTCAAGAGCGCCGCGGCCGTGTAGAGATACGCCCCCAGGCGCGCCGGGAAGCGTGCCGTGCGCTGGGCCACGAAGGGGCTGAAGCCCACCCCCGCGCCATTGATGAAGCGCCGCACGGCGCGTTCGCCATCGTCCTCCCGGTGGGCGGCCTCCGGGGAGATAGGCGGCTCGGGGGCCGGTCGGCCGGCGACGAGGTGGCTGGGTCGATAGCGCACCTCGCCGACGTCCACCGCATGGGCCGCCTCCGGGTCGCCGGCGACGGCGGCCGCGAAGCGCGCCGCGAGCGAGGCCGGGTGGCGGGGGAGGTCGAGGCCGCGGGCATAGTCGCTCCCCCGGCCCGCCGGCACGAGTCCCAGCGCCGGCAGGTCGCGGGCCGCGGCCTCGTCGGCCAGGAGCCCGTTGACGACCTCGTGCAGCGTGCCATCACCGCCGACGGCGAGGACGAGGCTGGCGCGCTCGACCGCCGCCTGGCGCGCGAATTCGGCCGCCTCCATGGCCCGGGTCGTGAGCCGCACGTGGCAGGCGATGCCCCGGGCATCGAGCTCGCGGGCGACGGCCGGCCAGACGCGCGCGAACGCTCCACGGCCCGCTCCGGGGTGGGCGATGACGACGATCGGCGCCTCTGCCATCTGGGCGGCTCAGCCCTCGGCCAGGGGATCGCTGATGGCGAAACGCAGGGCGCCCGCGTTCAGCTCGAACAGCTCGACCTCCAGGCGGTGTTGGCCCGCCGCAAGGGGCTCGCCGTCCACGAGCAGGGTGACCCGGTCGCCCACGGCGATCTTGATGGGCCGGAAGCGCGAGATATCCGAGGCGCGGATCGGCTCGGCGTCGCCCTCGCGCAGAGCGGCCACGGCCTCGGGTGCGATGGCATGCCCATCCACGGCGATCCGGCCGATCCCCACCAGCGTCCCGGCCCCCAACGGGTTGCGCGCCTCGAGCCGAAACCCGCTCGGCGTGTTGCGCAGGCTCCCGGCGACGAAGAACTGCCGGGCCAGGAAGGACGGGACCTCCACGCGCACCTCCTCGAACGGCGGCCGTTCGCCATCGGCGCCAGTCTAGCCGGAGCTCGGCACCTCGAGGGCGTCCGTGCAACCGGCGGGCGCGCGGCGCAACGTGGCTCGTGCGATACTGCGCCCCGCTGCGCCCTCGGGCGCGCGATCCCGTGGTGGCCTTAGCTCAATCGGCAGAGCATCGGATTGTGGCTCCGAAGGTTACGGGTTCAATCCCCGTAGGCCACCCCACCACCTGGTCCTCGGAACTCGAGGCCTTGACCCGCGGCGTCCCGGCTACTTGACCGCCCCGGCCGTGATCCCGCGCACGAAGTAGCGCTGCAGGCTGAAGAAGACGATGAGCGGCACGACCATCAGGATGAATGACGCCGCGCTGAGCAGGTTGAACTCCTGGCCGTAGGTCGAGAGGAGCGTGCTCATGGCCACGGTCAGCGGCTGCTGCGAGGGATCCTGCACGAAGATCAGCGCCATGAGCAGGTCGTTCCAGACCCACAGGAACTGGAACACTGCGAGCGACGCGAGCGCCGGCACGGAGAGGGGCACGATGATCCGGCGGAAGATGGCCAGTGACGATGCACCGTCCATCTGTGCCGCCTCGATGAGGTCGCGCGGCAGCTGCACGAAGAAGTTCCGGAGCAGGAAGATCGCGAAGGGCAGGCCGAAGGCGGTGTGGGCCAGCCAGATGCCGGCGTAGGAACCGGTCAGGCCGAGCGTCCGGAACAGCAGCAGGGACGGGACGAGTGCGACCTGGATCGGGATGATCATCATGGCCAGCACGCCGAGGAAGATCCAGTCCCGCCCCGGGAACCGTAACCAGGCGAAGCCGAATGCCGCGAGCGCGCCGATCGAGAGCGGCAGGATCGTCGAGGGGACGGTGATGAAGAGGCTGTTCAGGAAGTTCTGGGCGATCCCCTGGGTGCTGAGCACGTGGGTGTAGTTGTCGAGGGTGAAACGGGGCTGGCCAAGGACGGTCCACCAGCCGCTGGCTGCGATGTCGTCGGGGGGGCGCAGCGACGTTACGGCGAGGCCGAGAGAGGGGATCAACCAGACGAGGGCGATCCCGATGACCACCACGTGAAGGACGCCGTGGCCGGTCAGCGCGACGAGGCGCTGCGCCAGCGGCTGTCGGACCGCGCGATCGAGCCGGAGGGCCTTTCCGGCCGGAGACGGGCCGCTCAGCGGACCGTCTCCCCGGCCCGGAAGCGCCGGATGTTCAGGGCCACGACGGGGATGATCAGCAGGACCATCAGCACCGCCACCGCGGCGCCGTAGCCGACCTTGCCGGACTGGAAGGTCTCCTCGAAGAACGAGTAGGCGATCACGCGGCTCGCGCCGTTCGGGCCGCCCCGGCTCATGATGTAGACGATGTCGAAGACCTTGATCACGCCGATGACCAGGGTGATGGTGATGACCGAGACGGGCAGGCTGATCATCGGCAGCGTGATGTGGCGGAACGTCTGGAAGGGGTTCGCCCCGTCGACGCGGGCGGCCTCGATGATGTCGATGGGGATGCTCTTGATCGCCGCCGAGAAGACGACCACGGCCAGCCCGGTGCCCGCCCAGACGGCGGCGATGATGATCGCGTAGTTGACCGTGTCGCGACTGCCGATCCACGAGACGGCATCCATGCCCACCACGCCCAGGCCGGCGTTCACCAGGCCGACGCGCGCGTTGGGGGCGTAGACCAGGAGCCAGATGACGCCGACGGCCGTGGCCGAGATGGCCTGGGGCAGGAAGACGATGGACTTGACGATCGATTCGTAGCGGACGCGGTCGGCGAGGATCGCGATCAGCAGGCCGAGGCCGACGCACAGGCCGACGTACAGGAAGACCCACACGAGGTTGTTGAAGACGGCGCCCGAAGGGGGAAAGTGCGAGAGATCCAGGAAGAGCCGGTCACGCGTCAGAAGCCGGACGAAGTTGTCCAGGCCGACGAACTCCCGGAGCTGGAAGCCACGACCGGTGTCCAGGCTGAGCCGGATCGTGAACAGCATCGGCCCCACGAGGAACACAATCATCAGGAGCAGCGCCGGCGCCGTGAAGACGAGGCCCTGCAAGCCTCGCACCCGTTTGCGCATCGCGCTGGCCTCCCTCGGCGTCTGGATGCGTCGAGCCCGGCGTCACAGGGACGCCGGGCTCGACCCTGAGTCAGGCTGGGTCGCCTCAGCGACCGAATTCGGCCTTGGCGAGATCCTCGAAGTCACTCAGGAGCTTGTCGATGTTGTCGGGGTTCTCGATGACGCCCTGGAGCATCGTGCCCCACTGCTCGCCGAGGGTGCCCGGCAGGAGGTCCGAACCGTCGAAACGGAAGACCGACGCCCCGGCGACCTGCTTGGCCTCTTCGACCGCCAGCGGGTTCGGATACTTGGTCGTGTCGGTGTTCTTGTTGGGGGAGATCGTCCCGGTCGAGGCCCAGATGTCGGCCGAGTCCTTGCTTGCGAGGTAGGCCATGAACTGCCGCACCAGGTCGTTGTCGACGAAGGCGACGGCGAGGTCGCCACCACCGATGAGCGGCGTGCCGAAGGCGGGGTCGATCTGCGGGAAGGTGAAGAACGCCAGGTCCTTGACCGCCGTGAGCGACGGGTTGACGTCCTTCAGGGCGATCCCGCCGACGAATCCGCCTTCGTAGTACATCTCGGCGTCGGCATTCTTGCCGAATACGCGGCCGATCCCGTCCACGAAGCCGGTCCCCAGGACACCCTGGCGGCCGCCCGCAACGTACTTGTCGACGGCGATCAGGCTGGCCATCCGCGTCAAGGCGTCCTTGACCGTCGGGTCGGTGAACGGCAGCGTGCCGCCGAACAGCTCGCTGTACTTGTCGGGCCCGGCCGTCCGCACGTAGATGTTCTCGAACCAGTCGGTCAGGGTCCAGGAGTCCTTGCCGCCGACGGCGAAGGGGATCTTCCCGGCCGCGACGTACTTGTCGGCGATGGCCACGAGGCCTGCCCAATCGGTGGGCGGCTGGACGCCGAGGGCCGCGAACGAGGCCGGCTTGTACCACATCGTGCTCTTCGAATTCGCCTTGACGGCGATGCCGTACAACGTGCCTTCAGCCGTGCCGAGATCCAGCCAGGCCTGGCTGTAGTTGTCCGACATGTTCGTGATGCCGAGCGTGGCGAGGTCGATGAGGGCGCCGTCCTTGGCGAAGTCGACCATGACGCCCGGGCGGGGGATGATCGCGATCATGGGCGGATTTCCGGCCGCGAGGCGCGTGCGCATGACGGTCAGGAAGTCTCGAGCCGTCTCGTACTGGACCGCGATGCCTGTCTTGGCGCTGAAGCCGTCGATCACGGCCAGGAAGTTGGCTCGCTCACTGCCGCCCCACAGCGACAGGACGGTCAGGCTCCCCGGCGCGGCCGGGGGGGGTGACGCCGTTGGCGCGCCGCTGGGCGGTGCCGTCGGTTGCGTCGCCGGGGTCGGCGAAGCCGCGGCGGCGCACGCGGCAAGCAGCATGCCGACGACGACCACGGCGATGACCCGGACGGGTCGAGGTTGGCGCATCGAAAGTCCTCCTCCTCCGAACGGTGCCGAACGGGCCTGCTGGGCCCGCGTGGGCCGCGCGACAGAGCCTATCCGTGTGGCTCAGATGCGGTCGGTCGGGAACAGACCTCGACCGCATGCCGTGCGACCTTGTCCGGCACCAGTAGACGCCCACGACCGACGCCGCGTCAAGTGCCTGAGCTCACCAGCTCACTCGTCGCTGATGATCCCGGCCACGTCGCGGGCCGTGGAACGGGCGCGGCCTCGGCTGACGCCGTCGGTGGCCAAGCGGGGAACTGCTGGGGTACGATGCGGGCAGCCCGCGCGCGACCACGTACGGGGCCCGTCCACGTCCGCCTCGGCGGCTGGATGCATGGGCCCGCGATGGACCCGGCGGGGCGAACGGGAGCACGCCCATGGCCACGGTCACCTTCGACCACGTGTGGAAGCGTTTCGGCGACGTGGTGGCGGTCAACGACCTTTCCCTCGACATCCAGGACGAGGAGTTCCTCGTGCTCGTCGGCCCCTCGGGCTGCGGCAAGACGACCTCGCTGCGCATGATCGCCGGACTCGAGGAGATCACCGACGGCACGCTGAAGATCGGCGAGCGCGTGGTCAACGACGTGCCGCCCAAGGACCGCGACGTGGCCATGGTCTTCCAGAGCTACGCGCTGTACCCGCACATGACGGTCTACGACAACCTCGCCTTCGGGCTCAAGCTGCGCAAGGTGCCCAAGGCAGAGATCGACCGCCGCGTGCGCGAGGCGGCCAAGACGATCGAGTTGACCGAGCTCCTCGCCCGCAAGCCCCGCCAGCTCTCCGGCGGTCAACGCCAGCGCGTCGCCCTGGGGCGGGCCATCGTGCGCGAGCCGGCCGTCTTCCTCATGGACGAGCCGCTCTCCAACCTCGACGCCAAGCTGCGCGTCCAGACGCGCGCCGAGATCGCCCGGCTCCACCAGCGCCTCAAGACGACGATCGTCTATGTCACGCACGACCAGGTCGAGGCGATGACGATGGGCACGCGCATCGCGGTCATGAACTTCGGTCTGCTCCTGCAGGTGGGCACGCCGCAGCGGCTCTACGAGCACCCCATCAACAAGTTCGTGGCCGGCTTCATCGGCAGCCCCTCGATGAACTTCGTGCAGGTCACCACAGGTCGCGAGGGCGACCGCGCCGTCCTGCACGACGAGGCGTTCACGGTGCCCCTGCCCGACCGCTTCCGTGAGGCCGTGGGCCCGACCACCGGGCGCTCGCTGACGCTGGGCATCCGGCCCGAGCACCTGGACATCGGACCGGTCGGCGACAACGCCGCGACCGTGCGCACGAACGTCGACGTAGTGGAGTTCCTGGGCAACGAGGAGCTGCTCCACCTCCGTGCCGGCGGCCACGACCTCGTCGCCGTCGTCGATGCCAGCCACCGCGTGCGGCCCGGCGACGTGCTCGACCTGGCCATCCCCTTCGACAAAGTCCACCTCTTCGACGACGAGACCGGGGACTCGCTCGCGGAGGTCAAGGCGGTTTCCGCCGCGTAGGCAGCGTGCCGGAGGCCCGGGGCTGATGAACGAGGCCGCGGAAACGGGACCGCCGGTGGCCGTCCGGCCCGACTGGTGGCGGTGCGGCGTCGTCTACCAGGTCTACCCGCGGAGCTTCGCCGACAGCGACGGCGATGGTATCGGCGACCTGGCGGGCATCGTCGCCCACCTCGACCATCTTAACGACCGGACGCCGGGCTCGCTCGGCGTCGACGCCCTGTGGCTCTCGCCGATCTACCCCTCGCCCGGCTTCGACGTCGGCTACGACGTGGCCGACTACGTGAGCGTCGATCCCGTCTTCGGGTCGCTCGGGCAGTTCGACCGTCTCGTGACCGAGGCACACCGGCGCGGGATCGCCGTGATCCTCGACCTCGTCATGAACCACACGAGCCACCTTCATGCCTGGTTCCGTGGCTCTCGGACGGACCGACACGGGCCGTATGCCGACTGGTACATCTGGCGCGACCCGGCCGGGCGGACGCGGCGAGGCCGCCCGCGCCTTCCGAACAACTGGGTGAGCTTCTTCGGCGGCCCGGCCTGGACCTGGGAGCCGGCGCGCGGTCAGTTCTACCTGCACACGTTCCTGCCCCAGCAGCCCGACCTGAACTGGCGGCATCCGGCGGTGCGGGCGGCGATGCTCGACGTGGCCCGCTTCTGGCTGGCGCGGGACGTGGACGGCTTCCGCCTCGACGTTTTCAACGCCTTCTTCAAGGACGCGGCGTTGCGCTCCAACCCGCGCCGCTTCCCCGGCGGCTGGCGGGCGTGGGATCGCCAGCGCCACGTCCACGACAAGGACCAGCCCGAGATGGCCGACCTGCTGGCCGAGTTCCGCGCCCTGGTGGACGGGGCGCCAGGGCGCATGAGCGTGGGCGAGCTCTTCTCCGGCGACCCGCGCGCGGCGGCCGGCTATGCCGCGCCCCGCCACCTCATCTTCGACTTCCGGCTCATCGGGCAGCCCTGGCGGGCCGACCGCCTGGCCCGGGCCATCGACGAGCGCGAGGCCGCCTTCGGGCCCGAACGCTGGCCGACGGTCGTCCTCTCCAACCACGACCAGCCGCGCCCCTCCACCCGCCTGGCCCGGGGCCCGGCACGAGACCTCGTCGCGAAGGCCGCGGCGATGCTCCTCCTCACGCTGCGGGGTACGCCATTCCTCTATTACGGCGACGAGATCGGCCTGGGCGACATCCACGTTCCCCGGCGCGAGATCGTCGACCCGCCGGCGCGGCGCTATTGGCCCCTCCCCCTCTGGTGGAACCGCGACCAGTGCCGCGCCCCGATGCCCTGGTCGCCGGCCCCCAACGGCGGCTTCACGACCGGCCGCCCGTGGCTGCGCATGACGCCCGACGCGGCCACGCGCAACGTTGCCGCGCAGGAGGCGGACCCGGACTCCGTGCTCTCGTTCTACCGGCGCCTACTCTGGTTGCGGGGAGCATCCGCGGCGCTGCAGACGGGCACCTTCCGATGGATCGTGGCCGGCGAGGGGGGCGTCCTGGCCTACCTCCGCGAGGCGCCCGAGGAGCGCGTCCTGATGGCGCTGACCACCGAGGGCCGCGCCGCGACGGTCGACCTGGGGGGCGTGAAGGGACGGCCGCGGCTGCTCCTCTCGAGCGCCGAGTCGAGCGAGGCGGAGGTCATCGCGGAGGGGCGCCTGAACCTCCGGGCTCGGGAGGCGGTGCTGCTCCGGCTCGAGTGAGCTCGCCGACCGCCTCGTCAGCGGGTGCGGGTGACCTTGCGCAGGTGGCGCGGGGCCTCGGGATCGAGGCCCTTCGCGCGCGCCAGGTGGAAAGCGTGGAGCTGCCCCGGGACGATGCTCACGAGCGGCATCAGCGACTCCGCGACACCGTCGGGGACCGGCAGCGACCACCTGCCGAGGGCCCGGGTCTCGGCCTGATCGGAGATGACCAGCAGCTCGGCGCTGTGCTCGCTGCGAAGGCGGCGCAGGAGCTCCACCAGGTCGGCCGAGGCCGAGCCGCCGCAAGCCACCGCGAGCACAGAGAAGCCGGGCTCGACGAGCGCGACGGGGCCGTGCTGGAAGTCCGCCCCCGAGTACGGCTCGGCCAGCACGTAGGCCAGCTCCTTGAGCTTCAGCGCCCATTCGCGCGCGGTGGCGTAGTCGTAGCCACGGCCGAGGACCACGCACCGGTCGAGGGCGGCCTGGTCCCGCGCGATCCGCTTCGCCTCCGGCTCGGCTGCCAGCGCCCGGCCGAGCGCCTCCGGCACCCCGGCGATGGCCTCGTCGAACGCCGGGTCGCGGTGCAGCGCGGCCGAGAGGAGGGCGATGGCCAGCAGCTGCGCGGTGTACGTCTTCGTGGCGGCCACGGCACGCTCGGGACCGGCACCCAGGTCGATGACGTGATCCGCGGCGTCCGCCAGCGCCGAGCGCGGGTCGTTGGTGATGGCGACGGTGGGCGCTCCCTGGTCGCGTGCGGCCGCGACCACCCCGGCGACATCCGGCGAGGCCCCCGACTGGCTGATGCCCACCACGAGCGCCCGCCGGAAACGCGGCATCACCCCGTACAGCGACAGGATCGACGGCGTCGCGAGGGCGACGGGCAGCCGATGGCGTGTTCCCAGCAGGTACTGGGCGTAGATGGCCGCGTGGTCAGAGGTGCCGCGGGCGGCGATCACGACGTAGTCGATCTCGCGGCTGCGGAGCGTCGCGGCCAGCTCGGCCATGGGCACGCGCTGGCGCTCGAGGAGGCGCCCCGCCACCTCCGGCTGCTCGAGGATCTCGTCCCTCATGCTCACGCCACAAAGGGTAGCGCGCGACGGCTGGACGTCCCCGGAAACGCGAACGGCGCGCCTCTCGGCGCGCCGTCGATGCGTCTGGATGAACCTGGTCTTACCAGCGCCAGCTGTTCGGGTGCACCACGAAGGCGGC